>PUKR01000203.1 GCA_003552365.1 Syntrophomonadaceae bacterium | reverse complement strand
TTTATAGGCTGCAACCTTACCTGAGTACTAAAAAATAAGCCTTGACAACTTAGCTTTTTCCATGTAAATAAACTATAAACGCCGGTTTAAAATTTATTTATTTTTTTTCTAAAAACAGCAGGATTTTAATTATGTCTACCGAATAAGAGAAACCTGAAGCCATGATCATTGTTTGTGATATTAAAAACCGGCAATATTTTGGCTATTGCCTGCAAAGGGGGAGTTTTTAAGGTTTAACTACAGTTTAACAACATTGTTGTTTTGTCGTTTTTCCTTGTTTTTTCACTAAATTTTTTAGGGGGTTAGTTGTTTATGAGTAAAAAAAGTTTGGCGCTGTTACTGGCGCTAACGCTGTTGTTTGTCGGTCTGCTCGCTGCGGGCTGCGCACCTGATGAAGTTGAAGAGGTAGAAGAACCGGTTGATGATGAAGAAGAAGTTGTTGATGAAGAACCGGTTGATGATGAAGAATCAGCCCTGGTTATGGCTATCTGGAGCGCTCCGGAAGGCTTGTTTAACCCGAACCTCTATGAAAGCGCTTATGATGCTTACGCTGCCGTTGATCCCTGCTTCGCCGGGATGATGACCCACGATCCGGCTGCAGAATACGAGCTTGTTCCCCGCCTGGCTGAAAGCATGGAAGTTAGCGACGATGAATTAACTTTCTCATATACCTTAAGAGACGATATTTACTTCCATGACGGCGAACCGGTAACCACCGAGGACGTCAAGTGGACATTCGAATGGATGATGGATGAAGATTACACCGGTGTGCGGGCAGCAAACTGGGTATCTATTGAAGAAATAGAAATTGAAGATGAAAGAACCATTCATTTCCATTTTGAAGAAGTTGATGCTCCGGCATTGATCAGGGTTTCTACCTGGGCCATTTCGCCCAAACATGTTTTTGAGGGAACCCCGATAGCAGAACTGGAAGAACATCCCAATGTAACCCAGGAACCGATCGGTGCAGGTCCATACAAGCTTACTGAGTTTGCGGAAGGCCAGTATACCATTTTGGAAGCATTCGACGATTATGTAGGCGGCAAGCCTAACGTTGATCAGATTACCGTAAAAGTAGCTTCTTCTGATACCCAGATGGCAGAATTGATTACCGGTTCCAGCGACCTGGCCTGGGTCCAACCGGAACGTGATGAATTCGAAGCATACCAGCAGGAAGGCCTTGAGGTAGTCAGGTACCCGGCCAATGCTTACCAGTACATGGGGATTAAACTCGATCACCCCGTTTTAAGCGATAAAAACGTTCGACATGCTTTGACCCAAGCCATTGACCGCTGGGAAATTGTCGATGCCCTGTTTGACGGTATGGGCAGCGTGCAGGTCAGCCACATGTCCATGGTTTCCTGGGCCTATGATGATGGCCTGGATCCACTGCCTTACGATCCCGATAAGGCCAATGAACTGCTTGAAGAATCGGGTTGGGAAATGGACGACGACGGCTACCGCTACAAAGACGGTGAAAGGCTAGAATTTACCCTGAGTTACCCCAGCGGTAATGTCCCCAGGGAAAGAAACGCTGAGATTATCCAGGACATGGCTTCCGACGTTGGCATCGCTATTGAACTCGACATGATGGAATTTACCACTCTTGCAGATGTTGTATTCGATGAACAAGACTTCGATCTTTACCTGATGGGCTGGTCGCTGGCTTTAGAACCTGATCCCTCCGGTATCTGGTTAAGCGATGATCACTGGAATGCCGTCGGTTTCGACCATCCGGATAATGATGAGCTAATCATGGAAGCCCGCAGAACGACCGACATGGATGAAAGGGCTGAACTTTACAGTGAGTGGCAGGCGCTGCTTGTTGAAGAGGCTCCTTATGTCTGGCTCTACGCAGAAGATGAAGCTTTCGTCCACACCCCGGACTTGCACAACTTCCAGGGTGATGCTTTCAGCATGTGGTGGAATGTTGAAGAATGGGAACTGGACAGGTAAACCCAATCACAAGTAATGAGCCACTTGAAAAATAAACCAAGAGAGGGTGGCTTCCTTTGGGAAGTCGCCCTCTTCTGCAATATCCTTTATGGAGGTCTGTTATGAAGCAATATATAATAAGACGCCTGCTTCAAATGATCCCAACCCTGATTGGCACCACATTTATTGTTTATGTGATCATCAATATGGCTCCGGGAAGCCCTCTTTCGCACATGATCGATCCTACAATTTCGCAAGAAGCGATTGAGCGAAGAAAAGAACAGCTTGGACTGGATCGGCCCTTATTACAACGTTATGGAACCTGGTTAACCGAAGCTGTTCAGGGCAACCTGGGATATTCAACCCGTTACCGGGGCCGCCTGGTAACCGAACTGATACAAGGCCGCCTGGGCCCTACGATAACCCTGACTTTTTCTTCCATCCTGGTTAGTTTCATCATAGCTGTACCTATCGGGGTTATTTCAGCAACCAGGCAGTATTCTACACTTGATTATTCCGTGGTGGTTTCTGCTATAGCCGGGGTATCCATCCCTGTATTTTTCCTGGGGATTGTCCTGGTCTGGTTGTTTGGTTTCACCCTGGGATGGTTCCCGGTCGGCGGCATGTCCTCCGCCGGAGTGCGCCATCCGGATTTTTTCAGTTTCGCCGCCGATGTGGGCAGGCACCTGGTTTTACCCTTAGTCACCTTAACCGCGGCCAATACTGCTCGTTTTGTCAGGTTCACCCGTTCCAGCATGCTGGAGGTAATCAGGCAGGATTATGTCCGCACAGCCAGGGCCAAGGGCTTATCTGAACAGGTTGTTATATACAGGCACGCTTTACGTAATGCTTTACTGCCGGTGGTAACGATTTTAGGTTTAAGCCTACCCTTCCTTTTTTCCGGGGCAATTATCACTGAATCTGTTTTTGCCTGGCCGGGTATGGGAACCATGCTGATAGAATCGGTTAGCCAGAGGGATTACGGGCTTTTAATGGGCATCAATGTCTTTTTAGCTGTATTAGTGATTCTGGGCAATCTTTTAGCGGACATTTTTTATTCAGTAGTTGATCCACGTATTCGTTATGACTAGCAAGGGGGTTAATTATGCGCCGTTTTTTTTCGAAATTATTCCGTAACCCACTGGGAATTGGTCCAAAAAACGGAAATAATAGTGAGGCTGTCCTCACACCAGGCAAAATAATATGGAAACGCTTTAGACGCAACAA
>PUKR01000250.1 GCA_003552365.1 Syntrophomonadaceae bacterium | reverse complement strand
TGGATTTGGTTGAAATAATTGCCGGGGTTTTGTACTTGATCAGCAGCTCTAATACCTGCGGCATCAGCCGGTAATGTTCTTCCGCCGGTTGATAGCTATCCGTAACTCCGCCGATATTAATAACCTCGCGGTTCCAGCCGGGCGAAGCGAGCTCGCTTTCCAGGACATCTGCCAGGTTGGTTTTAATAAATATTTCTCCGGAAAAATCGGAGCAGTTTAAATACTGATGGGAAGAAACCGCATAACAGTATACGCAGTTGTGGGAGCAGCCCCTGTAAAGATTAAGATCCCAGCCGTAAGGAATCTTTCTTTTTAACCTGTGCAGGGCGCTTTTAACCTGGATTTCATGATTAACCGGTTTTGCAGTCATGGCTGTATTATCCTCAAACTTTAATTGATTATATATAACAAATACTTGCTGAACTTCTTAAAGAAATATACACTCATTCAAAGTGGGCCGCTTCTATTATAACCACTTCGGAAAGATTTACAAAATATTTACCACCCTTTCCCTTGCTATTTATCCCTCAACCTGTTATCATGGCGACCAATTTAATATGAGTACTTATGCCTTTGACAAATAAATTTGTTGATAATAAGGAAAAATGGAGGGGGAAAATTTTGATGTTTAATAAGAAAAACCTGGTTTTCATAGCCGCTTGTTTAGTAGTTGGTTTTGCAATCGGCTTTTTGTTTGGCTACACCGATATTTTCGGTAACGGCGAACCTGTAGAAGAAGACCCTGCAGACTTAATCGGCGAACCGGACGGTGAAAATGGTTTTGAAGAAGCAAAGCCTCAACTGGAACAACAGCTGATCCAGCAAAAAGAGCAGGAAGTAATCATGGAACACATGGACGAACTGAGGGAAGAAGCTACAGTAGAAACAAACCTTGATGTCATCGGTGAAGGCGATGAAAGCGCAGTAGTAGCCGAGGTTAACGGGGAAGAGATAACCAAGGAAGAACTGCTGGCGATGGAAGAACAGGAAAAGCAGCAGATGGCAATGATGGGCATGGATCCTGATGGTGCGGAAGCGGAACAAATGATGGAAGAAATGAGACCCGAAATCCTTGAAAACCTGGTATTACTATCACTCCTGGAACAACAAGCTGAAAAAGAAGGAGTAACCGTTGAAGAAGAAGATGTTGAAGAATACTACCAGCAATTTGTCGAGCAGGCAGGCGGAGAAGAAGCTTTTAATCAACAGCTGGAACAATCGGGTATAACAGAAGATGAGTTAAAAAAAGACATTGCCGATCAACTACCAACGGAATTGTACCTGGAAAAATATATTGATGAAAACTTCGATGAAGATGAACTCGATATTACAGAAGAAGAGCTCAGGGAGCTTTACGAAACCCAGCAGCAGCAAATGCAGCAACAACAGCAGATGGATATGGAAGAGCTTGAAGAAATGGAAGAGATGGAAGTTGAAGAAGAAAACTAACCGGCCAGTTTAATAAGCTAAAATTTACAGAAAAGAAGGAGCAATATTTGCTCCTTCTTTTTAATTAGTTTAGTAAGTGGGCAGGGTACCTGCTACAGCCTAAAACTGACCAAAGAAGAATTTTCACATATGATCATCTCGCTAAAAATTTTACTCGACAATTTTTGCGGTACACCACGTCCACCGGCAAACACATGCATATAATTTTTGGCTGATAGGAAAAAAGCTGGATTAATAAACACTTTAACAGATACTTGGAGCAAATACCTAAGAACTTCTATGACCCATTAATCACTTATTTTTCCCCTCGCCAGATCATAAGCAACCATGGTTCATGTATGATTTGTGCAAACCGGAATCGAAAAAGATCTACTTTAAATTTCCCGGTTAATATGTTAGTATTTATATTAGTTTGGTAGTAAATGGAGGTTTGATGATGGCTAACAGCAAACATTTAATCAGCGCTTCATGTCATACCGATGAGGAAATACTGGTAAAATACCGGAAAAAACTGCCCGAAATCACTGAGAAAATTATTGAGAACTGCAGCAAAGAAGATTGCAACCGTCATGTGGATTATGAACCGGTCCCATCCAAAGAATCGCTAATAAATATCATCGACAAGTTTTTTATGATAATTTATCCCGGCTACTTTAATTCTGAAAAACTGGATCCGGCAAATCTAAATTATCACCTGGGGCAAAATGTATCCCAGCTTTTTAGCGACCTTGCCGAGCAAATAAGCAGCAGTATTCGTCATGACTGTTTACGCCATAATTTAAGCTGCCAGGAGTGCAAGGAACAGGGCTATGATATATCTATCAAGGTCCTGGAAAAGTTGCCCGCAATCAGAAACATTTTGGCCAAAGATATAAAAGCCGCCTATGAAGGTGATCCGGCAGCAAAAAGTTACGATGAGATTATTTTCAGCTATCCGGGTATTTACGCTATCACGGTCTACCGGGTAGCCAACTTGCTTTACAAATATGATGTTCCCATGCTACCCCGGATGATGACCGAGTATGCTCACAGCCAAACCGGTATTGATATCCATCCCGGAGCCGAAATCGGTGATTACTTTTCCATTGATCATGGAACAGGTGTTGTGATCGGGGAAACCACCACCATCGGCAGCAACGTCCGCCTTTACCAGGGGGTAACTTTGGGTGCCCTGTCCCTACCCAGGGATGCCGGAAGCAAAATGAAAGATAAAAAAAGACATCCCGATATTGAGGATGAAGTTATCATCTATTCCGGCGCAACCGTATTAGGCGGAGATACGGTTATCGGAGCCAGATCGATTATCGGGGGCAATGTCTGGCTTACTGAATCAGTGCCCCCTGATACCCGGGTTATTATGGAAGCCCCACGCCTTATCTACAAAAATGGGTCCGGGAGCAAGCAGAATTCCTCCAAAAACAGCCAGTCTAATTGATCAGAGGTCTTGTGGTATTGATTTAAAATAGTTAACCTGTTTTTTTATCTCTTCATAACCTACAGCTTTGTAAAATATGTGGCTTTCTACTCTTTTAACATTGGACCTGATCCTGACAGCGCTGGTCTGCTTTGATTTAGCCCATTGCTCCGCCTGTTGAATAAGCATTCTACCAATACCCTGTTCCCTGTCGGCATCGTTTATGACCAGCCCACCTACCTCTGTTACCAAATCTGTGTATGGTGTAATGGATAAAAATACATGGATCCATCCAGCAATTTTGCC
>PUKR01000221.1 GCA_003552365.1 Syntrophomonadaceae bacterium | reverse complement strand
GGAATGATTACCTGGTCAAAGCTTCGATGGGGCACGTCCGTGATCTGGTAAAAAACAAACTGGGCGTTGATGTGGAAAATAATTTTAAACCCCATTATGTTAATTCCCGCGATAAAAGCAAGGTAATCAAAGAATTAAAAGAAGCGGCCAAAAAATGCGATAACGTAATCCTGGCCCTCGACCCCGACCGCGAAGGGGAAGCAATTGCCTGGCATTTGCGTGAACTTCTGCAAAAAGAAGTCGGTAATAAAGACCAATTTTCACGGGTCACTTATAACCAGATAACCAAACCTGCTATTGAAAAGGCTTTTGCCGAACCCGGCAGCCTGGACATGGATAAAGTCAATGCCCAGCAGGCCAGGCGGGTGCTTGATCGCCTGGTCGGTTACCAGGTCAGCCCTCTTCTCTGGCGCCGCATCCGGGGAGGGAGCAGTGCCGGCAGGGTGCAGACGGTCGCCCTGCGGCTTGTCTGTGAACGTGAAAAAGAAATTTTGGGGTTTAACCCTCAACCTTACTGGATTTTTAAAGCCAGGGTGAGGAAGGAAATTGAACCAAAAGAGCCTTTTGAAATAACCCTGCATAAGGTTGATGGGAACAAGGGTGAAGTCTTCGATCGTAACCTGGCCGAAGAACTACTGGGCGACCTGGAAAAATGTTCTTTAAACGTTAATTCCATAAATGTCAAGGAAGTAAAAAAGAAGCCCCAGCCGCCCTTTATTACCTCCACCCTTCAGCAGGCGGCTTCAAGCGCATTCGGGTTCCAACCAAAAAGGACTATGTCCCTTGCTCAAAAGCTATACGAAGGGATTGAGCTGGGGGGCGGGGAAGGTCCTACCGGTTTAATTACTTACATGCGTACAGATTCCACCTACCTGGCCGGTGAGGCAGTAGAACAGGCCAGGGATTGCATTCGTAAAACTTACGGCGAAGATTACCTGCCGGATAAACCGGTATTTTACCGTAGTAAAGGCGGTGCCCAGGAAGCACATGAAGCAATCCGGCCCACCGATCCTTCCCGTACCCCGGATTCCCTGTGCGGGGTCCTGGGTGATGCTGAATTAAAACTTTACAGCCTGATCTGGCGAAGGATGATGGCCTGCCAGATGCTCCCGGCCCGCATCGAACAAACTTCGGTCGATATACATACCGATAGTGCTGCCCACAACTATATATTCCGGGCCAATGCGTCAAGGGTTATATTTAACGGCTATATGGCGGCCTGGGGGCGCGGTTTGGAAGAAGAAGATGAGGAAGATGAATCATACCTGCCCCCGCTTAAAGAGGGCGAACCTTTAAAGGTTTTGGAATGGTTAAGGGAGGAAAAAGAAACCCAGCCCCCCAAGCGCTTCAGTGAAGCAGCCCTGATCAAGGAGCTGGAGAAAAACGGTGTGGGCAGGCCTTCAACTTATGCCACCATTTTGACTACCCTTTACGAGCGTGATTATATCAGGCGCGAAAAGCGCAGTCTTCAGCCCACCGAATCGGGCATGGAGGTCAATGATTTTTTAGTCACCCGTTTGCCGGAACTTTTTGCGGTCAAGTTTACCGCCCGTATGGAAGAAGAGCTTGATCAGATAGAAGAAGGTAAAGTACACTGGACTGAAATGATGCAGCAGTTCTACGATCGGCTCGAAAAGTGGATCGCGGAAGCGAAGACCCTGAAAATTGACCGCAAGGAAATAAAGTCCTTGCTTGATCTGGCCGCAGAAATACAAGATTTCAATCCGCCGGTTAAGCAGGGTAGAAAAACCTATGATGATCGAGCCTTTATCCAGGAAATCCGTGAAGTGTATGAACAAAAAGGAGAAATAACCGAAAGGCAGGTCGAACATTTACGCAGGCTTGTGGCCCGCTACCGGAATCAAATACACTCGTTAACGGATCAGAAAATTGCAGAGCTTAACTTGAAGGAATTGATTGCAATTGAAGCTGAAAATAGCCGTCCCCCGGATGAAAGAACAAAACTGAAGCTGGCCATGCTTGATCGCGTGGAATTTGCCCCGGCCAGGAAAGTTGGCAAAAAGACCTACGATGATCAGAAATTTGTCAACAGCCTGCGCAACCAGGTAGAAGGAGGCAGGCGCTTAAGCGGCAACCAGGAAAAACATCTTGACCGATTAATCTATAAATATGCCAAGCAAATTGAAAATTTCGAGCAGCGGGCTGAACAAGCCGGACTTTCGACTGAAATAGAAGAAGATCACGAGAGCGGACCTTTGCTGGAAGTTTTAAAAGAAATAAAGCAGTTTAAGGAACCCACAACCCGGGGAAAGAAAACCTGGGATGACGCCGCTTTTGCCCGCTCTCTCCAAGAACAGTACTCCACTAAAAAAACCCTCACCCCGCGCCAGCGCACCGCTTTAAAGAAACTGCTGGCCAAGTACCATGAACAAATATCGAGCTACCAGGAAAAACAAAAAGAACTGGAGCTGCCGCCACCGGGCGGTGGTGGAAAAGGTAAGGGAAGGAAAAAGAAAAAGCAGCAGTAAAAGGGATTGCTGCTAATTTATCGAATTATATGAATATAGGTGCGTTTATGCAAACTCCGGGGAGGGTCTGTCTTGCCGCTGAAAATTTTGCACACCGCCGATTTACACCTGGGGATGACTTTTAGAAATCGCAACTATTCTGAAGAAGTTCGGGAACAGCTTACAGAGGCAAGGTTTAATACCCTGGAAAGGCTGGTTGAGCGGGCCAATGAAGAAAAGTGCGGGCTTTTTGTCATCGCCGGGGACCTGTTCCACAGGGTAAATGTTGCTTCCGATATTATCGAGCGTACTTGCGATCTTTTAAGTCGTTTCCGGGGCTGCCTGGCCATACTACCCGGGAACCACGATCACTACGAACCTTATGGATCGCTCTGGATAGAATTGAAAAACAAGGCTGCCGAAGAGCTGCTTTTACTTACCGAGCAACAGGTTTACCCCTTAAATGATTACGGGATCGACGCCGTTATTTATCCCGCTCCCTGCACCGCAAAGCATTCGCCGGAAAACAGGCTGGGCTGGATCAAGAACCTCGGAGAAAAACCCGAAGCCAGGTGGCACATTGGGGTGGCTCACGGAGCGGTAAAAGGTATTTCTCCTGATTTTGAAAACCAGTATTACCCCATGGAAGAAAATGAACTGGTTTCTACGGGCATGGATATCTGGTGCCTGGGGCATACCCAT
>PUKR01000251.1 GCA_003552365.1 Syntrophomonadaceae bacterium | reverse complement strand
TGTTCGGGCATATGTCAATGTGAACGTGGCTTTCGCTTAATACTTGTTTATTAACTATTTCGTCTGAAAAAGACATTGAGGTGGTTGTACACTGCTACTGGTTTGGTCGATTGTTCGAAAAACCGCGGTTTGGGGAATGAACCCCTACCGGGCGAACCGGTACCCCCGCTGCGCTCTGGCCCTCCACAACAGAGCGCATTTCAATGGAGTATCTCTTTGATAAAAATAGTTTCGTTGACAGACACTATACAATTATTGAAACCACTCCGCCTCCAATAATTGCGAGAGAACCAAGCCCAAAACAGATGAGCCAGAATGGCAGCCGTTCGACAATTTGCATCAATGCACCGATTGTGAGATAGCCAACTACTGCACTTGCGACCGTGGCTCCGACTGCACCTGAGAGGCTAATTCCTGGGAGCCCTCCAGCACCGACAACAGTCAACGCTGCGGCTCCGAGACTTGCTGGGATGGACAATAAAAATGATAACCGAAATGCTACTGGCGGATCATAACTCCGAAACAACAGTGCACTGGTTGTGATTCCCGACCGAGAGACACCTGGTAGGATCGCGATACCTTGGGAGGCACCAACCAGACAGGCATCAACAAACGTTGGTGCGTCTCGATATCCCATACCGACAGATTCTGAGGCCAACTGGAGAACACCTGTGAGAATTAACAACACTCCAATTAGCGCAATGAAGATTCCTCCAGTCAGTTCACTTGCAAAATCAACGGCAAAAATGTACAATGGAATCCCGACTACTCCAGTTGCAAGACAGGCAATGATAATAAACGAGACCAGAGCGTTGTCGGTATCGAAAGCTTCGTGTGGCCGCCATTCAGGGACCGCACGGGTTGCGGTTGCGATATCGTCTCTGTAGTAGCTTGCCGCCGAGATCGTCGTTCCAATCTGCAAAAACAAGGCTAGTTGGAGCGCGACATCTGGTGACGTACCAACTGCAGTCAAAAATAACGCGAGATTGCCTTGGCTTGAAACGGGGAGCCATTCAACAACCCCTTGGACAATCCCTGCTAACACTGCGATAAGAAAATCCGTCGAACTCACTGACAGTTTGTTTTGATCAGATGTTGTAATACGTGTCGGTTTTCTCGACGAGTTCGCTCACAGCCGTTCTCGAGGATTAATGCGGTTACTACCTGCCCGAACCCGAGCAACAAGACGATCAAACAGATACCACAGTGTCACGCCAACTCCTGCTCCAAGTGCGTTTATAACCATATCAAGCACGCTAAACGTCCGTGTAGGGAGTGTCAGCTGTACGAATTCAACGGTAATCCCACACCCGACAGTGACGACGAAAACGCTAAACAGAATTTGAGACTGTGGGCGTCGAACAGTAGTACTTGCATATGAGAGAACAATTGCCAATCCCATATAGCCAAGAAAGTGTAGCCACATCGAATATGGGATAATGCCGAATGGACCGTACGATATCGAACCAGACCCCGGCGCTGGTACGATTGAAAAATAGATCAATACACCAAGTGTACAAAAGACAAGCACTAACCGAAGCCAAACGGGAATTACGGGAATGCCAGCCGCTGTGCGGCCACGATGGTCGCTCACAGGTGCCTCCTAGCTATCGCGCGCCGGCTGGTCCATTGTGTCTGCTGGCTATTGTTCCCACTGAGAGCTGATTTGCTTAGGATGGCACTGCTCTCATTGAACGGCATTAGCGTCCGTAGATGTCGGAAGTTGAAAACAAACGTGGTGTTCGGTTTTGGTTTGTTTGGGATTGCGATAATACACTACTCGGTGTGTTTATAACCCTGAATCAATCATATCGCAGATGTTGAATGAGCAGTCCTCGCATCCCTGACAAACCGCGACAACTCAGTGAGATCATTTTTATTGGTCTCTGCTTTGTGGCGTTGGGACTGCTTGCAGTCGCACTCGTTGGTAGCGGTGGCTCACTAGCAGACGACACTTCCGATGAAATTTTGCCCGCTGAAGCGGTCAGTGGGCTAGATCGTCCTGGATTGATCGGCGGCGGCAGTCTCGGTGGTGCCGAACGGAATCCACTCGGAAGCGGAGTTGAAAACGAAACAAACCCATTTGAGAGTCAATCCACTAACCGTCTGTTTAGTGCCGAAACCTCACAGTCGACCTACTGGCGTATCGATGCCTACGATGAGTACTCTAACGGAACGTGGATTCGCAGCGGAGCGTATGAAAACTACGACCCACCGTTGAGCCCAACTGGGCCCGTCGATGACGAACACACGGTTTCGATTACCACCGAACACGATGCTGCGGTGTTACCGACAACGTGGCAGCCAGCGAGCCTTACTCGCATCAATAACTCTTTGTTGGCGGTGAGTTCTGAAACTGGCATTCATACTGCTGTTGAGCAGTCGGCAGGCAGTCAGTACAATGTTACTGCTTATCATTACGACCCTGATCCCCGCGCCTTAGTGGTCTCTCGGGCAAACTACCCGTCGACAATCGAAGATCGATATGCGTCCCCGCCGCAGCAAGCCGATGAACGAATTACAGATCTTGGCGACGAAATCACTGACGATGCAAGAACACCTGTCCAAGCAGTGTGCAAGATCGATGACTGGATTACAACCAACAAAGAGTTTGATCCGACCGCCACTCACGATGGTGAGGTCGACCCACTCGAACAGTATCTCTTTGAGATGGATTCTGGAAATGCAGAGTATGCTGCGTCCAGTTTAGTGGTCTTGGCGCGCTCACAAGGAATCCCTGCCCGATATGCAACAGGCTACAGTCCTGGCGAGCGATCTCCTGATACCGAAGACGAATACGTCGTCCGAGAGGCAAATGCACACGCATGGGCTGAAGTATATGTGACGGGCCACGGATGGATCCCATTTGATCCAACGCCGAGTGATGAACGAGTTGCATTCGAACAACAAGCCGCAGGTGACGGACAAATGGCGGCTGGATCAGTACCTGCAGACTGTAGTCTCGAGGTCGATCTCGAATCGATTGCCGACGACCAGTTTGGCGATGGGGATGGAGATGCTGATCTGCCCACCGATGACGAAGATGCTGAGTCTCCGACAGCCGAAGACGACACCTCGGATGAGACTCCAGACCTCCCGTCTGCCCCAGAGGGAACAAACATCACAATACAAACTGATCCTGATCCTGCTGTCAGTGGTGGAACCGCTACGGCC
>PUKR01000066.1 GCA_003552365.1 Syntrophomonadaceae bacterium | reverse complement strand
CTTCGGGTTCATCCCCGGTGGCGCCGCCCTTTTTAATTCCGGCCCAGTTATTATACTCCGGAGGAACCTGTCCGCCAAAGCGGCCAAACCCGGTTTCGTATGCCGCCTGGGCATATAAAACCTCGGGGCGAATCTTACTTTTTTCACCGTATTCCCAGTAAATAGAAGCAATGTCAATATAGCGCTGGTGTGCCCGGTTGGCTGCAGCCCATTTTTTGGCATCTTCAAGTGAAACCTCTGCTGAACCCTTTATGGGAGTATCTTTTTCCTCTTCAGTGTCCTCCTTCAAGCTTTCTTTTTCTCCATCTTCAGCTTCATCGTCTGCTTCGTTACTATCGCTTTCTTCTTCGTTGCCTTCCTTTTCAGGATCAGCTTCTTTTTCCCCGGGTTCGTCTTCTTTATCCCCAGCCTGTTCATTACCGGGATTATTTTCCTCCCCTGGATCCTGTTCTTCTCCAGAACTATCTCCTGTTTCTTCAAATCCATCCCGGCCGGCATCCCCTCCGGCAGGCAATTCGCCGGAAGATGAGGTGATCAACTCTATACCGGGAGGTAATTCCGCTTTTTTAGCAGAACCGTTACCGGCATAATGCAGGAGATCAAATTTTTCTCCGTTGCTTAAGCTGCCGGCATAATGATCCAGGATATCTTTATAATCAAAATATCCGTGCCCCCGGATTTTTAGAGCAACTATCTCCCTGGTTGAAAAATCCTCGTAAAGATCTCCGCCCAGGCCCAGCACTTTTTTAGCGTAAGAATTGAGCAATTCCTCGTAAGAATAACGCTTGTAATCACCATTCGCATCGCCGGCCACAAATTCTTCCACAGCCGCTCCGGCCGGCAAACTGACAGCCAACAGCAAAGCCAGGGCAGCCAACAGCAGGTAGACCTTTTTTTGCCAGTCATTAAAAACATTAGAAAATACTGCGGAAAATGAGAAGTTTGCACATACTAATAAAGAATTCCTTTTCACAAAAAAGTCCCTCCTTCATGAGGGACCGACAAAGGTACACTATTAACCAGCTTCGGCAGTCAGGCTGTCATAGTTCCTTGAACAAGGAACCTTAGACCCTTTGACTTTGCGTCCCTGTCTTTCAACAGGTTTGCCTTTGTCGGTCAGGTTTTTTGGGCCGGGGTAATCTCTTTAGAGAAATCCCTGCGCCTTGGAAAATACCTCCACTTGTTACAAATAAAAATCCTGTTTCGGCGGCCAGGCTGTCATAGTTCCTTGAACAAGGAACCTTAGACCCTTTGACTTTGCGTCCCTGTCTTTCAACAGGTTTGCCATTATCGTCCAGGTTTTATTTCGCTTCCGGCAACAAAATATACCAAAATACCGGGTACGGCTCTCTGTATAATACATGTTTATACTAAATTATTCCCACTCTTTTGTCAATACCGAAATACCGCATCAAACAGAACCTGATCGAGTCTTTACACTAAAGCTCTTTATCAGCCAGCTCCAGGCACTGATCAACAGAATCCAGGCCGAAACTTAATTCTTCGTCATTAATAGAAAGCGGCGGAGCGATAAATAAGTAGTTCCAGCGTACATAAACATAAACCCCTTTATCGCGCAAACACCTGTTGATTCGGCCCATAATCCCGGGGTCGGGTCCGTTCCAGGGAGCCAGCGGCTCCCTGCTATCCCGGTCTTTAACCAGTTCGATCGCAGAAAACAGGCCGATTGAACGTACATCACCTATGGCAGGATGCTTCTCTTTCAACTCCTGCAGGCCTTTATTCAGCCTGGTTCCCATTCGGTTGGCGTTTTCAAGCAGGTTTTCTTCTTCATAAACATCGAGGGTAGCGATTCCTGCCGCACAGGCCAGTGGGTGGCCACTGTAGGTAAGCCCGTACCAAAACATCTTATCATCATAGTAATCGGCGATCTTCTCGTTAACCACGATGGCTCCCAGTGGCACATACCCCTGGGTCATCCCTTTGGCCATGGTGATCACATCCGGGATCACATCCCAGTTGTCCACTCCAAACCACTTGCCGGTGCGCCCCCAGCCGGACATCACTTCATCGGCAACCAAAAGAACCCCGAATTCATCACAAATTTCTCTTAACCGGGGCAAGTATTCCTTAGGGGGGATAAAAACCCCGTTGGTCCCGGTAACCGGTTCCACAAATACGGCGGCTATGCTTTCCGGTCCTTCGTAAAGCATCGTTTCTCTCACGTGTTCGGCACACTGCAGGCCGCAGCCAGGATAGCTCTGTCCAAAACTACAGCGGTAGCAGTATGGATCAAAAATACGCACCACCCCTGGAAGCAGAGGTTCCGCCGGAATCCGCCGGGGGTCCCCGCTAATGCTGAGGCCGCCAAGTGTGGACCCGTGATAGGAACGGTAACGGCTCATTACCTTGTAACGTCCGGTGAACTGGCGAACCAGGTTAATGGCATTATCATTCGATTCCCCTCCACCCAGGGTAAAAAATACTTTATTTAAATCCCCGGGAGTATAGCGGCTAATTTTTTCAGCCAGTAAAGCCCGGGGTTCGTTGCCGAAATTGGGGGCAATAAAGCACAGCTTGTCAGCCTGTTCTTTAATAGCCTGGATTACTTTTGGGTGCTGGTGGCCGATGTTGGTATTAACCCACTGGGATGAAAAATCCAGGTATTTTTTTCCGCCCTGATCCCAGAACCAGCAGCCATTCCCACCGGTTATTTCATCGTACGGCATGTTCTCCTGGACCGACCAGGGTCTTAGGACATATTTTCTTTCCAATTCTTCTGCTCCGGACAATAAAGGCACCTCCATATACGGACAAATAAAAGTGTATACTTTTCCGTGCTGCTTCTGGCCTGATGACGGCTCATCTAAGGTAAATGGTAACGACTCAGCTGCAGGCTTTCGCTCAGGTTACGCTTTAGCATTCGCCATCTAAGGCTTTAGGCCTCGGCAGCCTGCCTCCATGCAGGCCGACCGGCTACAGCCTATGCTTCATCGGCCATTGCAACCGCTTTACCTGCAATGTCTTCAGCCCAAAAGCAGCACGGCTGAGCAATTATAAATAAAAAATTGTATCTTTAATAATTGTCCTCTATTATATCTGTGTATATAAAGTTCTGGCTGTGCAAGGCTTTTCCCTTTTTTTAAATGAATACAATTTCTGATTATCAGAGAACCCGCCAAGATGGTGATTAACAGCTGCTGCCCGGGAAACAGCTTACAGGAAAAAT
>PUKR01000280.1 GCA_003552365.1 Syntrophomonadaceae bacterium | reverse complement strand
TTCGTTGGTCAATCGGAAATGAACCGGGGTTACAGAAATATATCCATCGCGGATAGCCCTGGTGTCGCTTCCTTCTTCATCATCTTCATCAACCAGTTCACCGGCCAGCCAATAATAGCTCAGCCCCCGTGGGTCGACACGTTCTTCAAATATATTTTGGTAACGCCTGGTTCCAAGGCAGGTAACGCGTACCCCCTTAATTTTGTTAATATCAGGCGGTATATTTATATTGATCAGGGTGGAAGCGGGGAAACCGGTTTCCAAAATCATTTTTGAAAGCCTGCAGGCAAACCGGGCTGCAAGGATAAAGCTTTCCGCACTGCTGTCCCTTTTGGTGAGGGAAATCGCTATCGAGGGTATGTTCATGATCAAACCTTCAACGGCTGCGGAAACGGTCCCTGAATAGAGCACGTCGGTGCCGAGATTGCTGCCCCGGTTGATCCCTGAGATTACCATATCCGGTTTGTCCTTAAGAATTGCTTCCACCGCCAGTTTGACACAGTCCGAAGGGGTTCCATTGACCGCCCAGCCGCCAAGTTCGGGGTATTGAAAGTAGTTGATTTTTTCGGCCCGCAGCGGTTTGTGCATGGTAATTGCATGTCCCACTGCGCTTCTTTCCCTGTCGGGTGCGCAAATTGATAATTTGAAATTGTTGTCGTCTTCATAAAGTACCTGGCTTAAGCGCTGGATCCCCTCAGCGTAAATACCGTCATCGTTGGTAATTAATATGTGCTTTTGGTCCATAGTCTGGCTTGGGTATTTCTCCTTTCCATAAAAAAGTGATGGAAAAATGCTTGAAAGAAAGAAGTTCAGATTTAAGTTTATATAAACCCTGCCGGTTTAATCCTTCCGGATGGTAAAAAGCTGTTTCAATTTTTCCCGGTTTGGCTGATGGACTATCCCTTTTTCGGTAATAATTGCTGTAATTAAAGCGGCCGGGGTTACGTCAAAAGCCGGATTGAAAACATTTATTTGTTCAGGGGCCACGACATGATTGTTAATTTGCGTTACTTCAACCCGTTCCCGTTCTTCAATTATTATATCTTTTCCTGATGAAATGGACAAATCAATAGTGGAAAGCGGAGCGGCAATATAAAAAGGGATCTCATGATAGGAGGCCAGCACTGCCAAAGAATAGGTGCCGATCTTGTTGGCTGCATCACCGTTGCCGGCGATACGGTCGGCCCCTACTATTACCAGGTCTATCTTACCCTCTCCCATAAGGTAACCGGCACAATTGTCTGTTACCAGGGTGGCCGGAATTTTTTCCTGGCACATTTCAAAAGCGGTCAGCCTGGAACCCTGCAGTAAAGGACGGGTTTCATCCACGAATACATGCAGCTTTTTCCCCTGGTCAAAGGCAGCCCGGATTACTCCCAGGGCGGTGCCATAACCTCCGGTGGCCAGGGCGCCTGCATTGCAGTGGGTGAGTATCGAAGCTTCCCGGGAAATCAATTCTGACCCGTATGACCCGATCTGGCGATTATTTTCCAGGTCTTCAGCAAATATTTTATCCGCCTCCTGCTTTAAGCCATTGCTGATTTCTTCGGGTGAAGCCCCCGAATTGATTTCAAGCCATTGATTGATTCTTTCCAGGGCCCAGCTTAAATTAACCGCGGTAGGCCGGGACTGAAACAGGCTGTTAGAACAATCGCTTAAAAAAGATCGTAATAATTTACCGCTTAAACCTTTTTCTTCTCCTTCCAGGGCAGCAATGGCCATCCCGTAAGCAGCCGCTATACCAATGGCCGGTGCCCCCCGCACAGACATTTCGCAAATAGCGCTGACAACTTCCGGGCAAGTTTCACATACCCTGTACTTAACCTCTTCGGGAAGCAGCCGCTGGTCGAGCAGAAAAAGGCGGTTATTCTGCCAGTAAAGGGTTTTTACTTCTTCAGGCTTATCCATTACTGATTACTCCTCCGGAAAATGTTTCCCCGCATCTTTACAGCTGCAGGAATGAACAGAATTAATTTCTTTAACACATTCAGCCAGCAATTGATCGAGTTTAGGCTTGTCATTGTTCATGGTTTCAATAACTTCTTCATAACTCAAAGGCTCGTCCGAAATCCCGGCGGCATAATTGGTAGGAAGGGCAATGGTAGCGTAGCAAAGCCCCGCTTCCCGGGCAAGGACTACTTCCGGCAGGTTGGTCATTCCTACCAGGTCAGCGCCCCACAATTTAAACATTTTAATTTCAGCAGGGCTTTCAAAGCGCGGACCCTCGGCGCAAAGATAACAGCCGCCGTCAATCATGTTTTGCCCCAGGTCAACTCCGGCTTTTAAAACAGCCTTCCTCACTTCGAAACAGTACGGGTCAGAAAAATCAGTGTGAACCACCAGCCCTTCTTCGCCTTCATAGAAAGTTAAAGGTCGTTCCCTGGTAAAATCAATAAATTGATCGATTATTACCCTGCTGCCTGGAGGCATTTTCGTGTTTAAAGTACCCACAGCAGCTGTTGCTATTACAGCATCAACCTCGAGTTTTTTTAGGGCGGCAATGTTGGCCCTGTAATTCACTTTATGTGGCGGAACGGTGTGCCCTCCGCCGTGCCTGGCCATAAAAAAAACCCTGCGCCCTTCGTATGAACCTTCCTTCATTGCTACAGTACCGTATTTTGTCTTAACTTCAAGGTCCTGTTCATTTTCCAGGAACTTTTGCCGGTAAACTCCCGATCCCCCGATAATTGCAACATTAAGCTCTGACATTGAAAGCCTCCCCGCTTTTTATTATAATATAAGTGAAGAAAAGTGTGGGTGAGTGGTTGACATCTTCGCTGAATAAGCTTAAAATTCCTGCTGTAGATGTGTTGACGAGCATTACAAAATCATTTATACTATAAATTGCTGTAAGAGAGACAGCAGGTCAGCCGACGTAGCTCAATGGCAGAGCAGCTGATTTGTAATCAGCAGGCTGGGGGTTCGAATCCCTTCGTCGGCTCCAATAAGAAAATGTGGAGAGGTACCCAAGTTGGCCAAAGGGGGCAGACTGTAAATCTGCTGGCATCAGCCTTCACTGGTTCGAATCCAGTCCTCTCCACCACAAAATGGGCCATTAGCTCAGCTGGTAGAGCACCTGACTTTTAATCAGGGTGTCCCAGGTTCGACCCCTGGATGGCTCACCATTAAAAAACACTGGGATAGCGGGGCAAACAGCCCCGCTCTTTTTTTACAAATTCATATGGGAATCAAAGCGAGT
>PUKR01000167.1 GCA_003552365.1 Syntrophomonadaceae bacterium | reverse complement strand
CTGAGTTCAAGCTCATCTGCAGCCTTTTGCATGCCTATTATGGTTTCTTCGATCAGTTCACTTACTTCCATCCCTAAAAGATTTGCTCCCTCTTCAATAATTCCGCGATCCACTCCGGCAGCAAAACCTTTTTGCTTCCACTTTTTCTTAACCGATTTTGCGGTTAGGTCCATGATACTCTTGCTGGGCCGCATTAAAACAGTGGCAACAATCAAACCGGTCAACTCATCTATAGCGTAAAGGACTTTTTCCATGGGTTCCACCGGTTCCACCTCGGTACAGATCTTCCAACCATGGCTCTGCACTGCCCTGATATAATCTTCGGGGTAGCCTTCTTCTTCCAGCATCTCTTTCGTTTTATGACAGTGTTCTTCCGGATATTTTTCATAATCCAGGTCGTGGATCAGGCCAATAACCCGCCACTTTTCTACATCTTCCCCAAACTTTTCAGCAAAATGTCCCATAACCGCTTCTACGGCCAAAGCATGCTTAATCAAGGCATCATTTTGGTTATGCTTTTTCAAAAGGGTCATCGCTTCTTCGCGGGTAGGTGCTTTCGTTTCCATGGTATCCCTCGCTTTACTCAAATTATATTCTGCAAACTCTGTACCTTAACAACTCACCTTTAGCTCCCGGGCTGATTGCGCCTGCATTAAAGTGCAAAACTCAGCAGCAAACAACCCCTAATTTTAGGGTTTTAGTTCTTAAGCCTTATTTTACCGAATGTAATATTATTGGTCAAATTAATACTCTTCCAATTTTTCCCTAAAGGGATCTGACCGTGCGCCAAGCTAATGGTGCACCATATAGCGGGTGGGAAGCCCACTGAGTAAGGCCCAGCCAGCCGACTCATAGCGAGTCTTGAGGTTCTAATTGAGGCACTACCAGACGAAAGGAACAGCCACGGATAGGGCCGGCCTAAACAGTTCCGGAAACCCGAGAGGCCTGTATCTACTCGACCCCACACAAAAAAAGGTTTCTAAGTACTAACGCCTTAGAAACCCCTGATTTTAGTGGTGGGCGAAGTAGGTTTTGAACCTACGACCCCCTGCTTGTAAGGCAGGTGCTCTCCCGCTGAGCTATTCGCCCTTATTGCCTTGTGTTTCCTAATTTTAATAGTTTTTTTAGCGGAAGTCAAGAAAAAACACACACTAAATCATAAATTTTTATCTATCCAAACATGTATTGATAAAAGTTTAAAATATGTCCCGGGTGTTTTAATCCTGAGCTTATAAAAAAACCCGGGAAGAAAATGCTTATACCTGGCCTGAAAGGCATAATTTTAGGCAGACAACCTTACCTCGGGTTATCTGCCTAAATTTGGGAGTGGTGACCCCTAGGGGATTCGAACCCCTGTTGCCAGCTTGAAAGGCTGGTGTCCTAACCGATTAGACGAAGGGGCCAAGTTATGGTGGGCCCACCAGGACTCGAACCTGGGACCAACCGGTTATGAGCCGGTAGCTCTTCCAGCTGAGCTATGGGCCCCGCTTCGTGAAAACCTTATCTCTCTAACAGCAGTAATAGATTAACACACCCTTTAGATTGTTGTCAAGCATCAGAGGAAAGGTTAAAATAATAAATGATCTTCTTACGATATTGGAGGTTAATTATATGTATCAGCTAATCAAAGATTTAAAGATCACTCTCTCTGCAGACGATGTCCTGAAGGGACAGGGAATAGATCCGGAACGCGCTTCCAGTCGCCTTTTCAGTGATGCAAACGGAATCATCGAAGAAACTTATTCCCTGATAGACCCGGCTGCTCTTCATGCACTGGCCGAGGTAAACGGTTTTGAGCACCAAAAAATTACTTTTGACGGAGGTTATTTTGAAGGACCCCTGGTAGCAAAAGCCATGGCCGGAGCTGAAGCCTTGAATATTGCCATGTACACTATCGGCCCGGAATTGGAGAACAGGGTTAACCAGCTAATGAATGAAAACCCGGTAAAAGCGGTAACCCTGGACGGCGCCGGAATTGCATCCCTCCGCAAAGTATCACAGGCTGTTGAAGATATAATCAGTGCAAAAGCCTGCGAACTCGGATTAAATTTAGGAATGCGGGCCCAGCCCGGTCAGGAAGGGTGGCCTATCGAACAGCAAAGGCAGGTATTTTCTCTTTTACCTGCCGATAAAATAAACCTGAGGCTTACAGAAAGCTGCCTGATAATCCCCAGGAAATCGGCCACTTTTGTAATTCCCCAGGGCAAAAATATGGATTCCAGTATGGTACCCTGTGATTTTTGCTCAAAACGAAACCGCTGTGAATGGAGAAAAGATAAACAAGCCGGTTAAAAAAGTACATAAAATTGGCTCCCCAGGCAGGATTCGAACCTGCAACCTACCGGTTAACAGCCGGTCGCTCTGCCGTTGAGCTACTGAGGAACCTTATCGGCAAGTAATATTATACTGAGTAGAAACCATCTCGTCAAGCCTTACTTTTTACTTTTTATCAAAGGTCATAATTTACTCGAGATAGTCGCGCAGGCGCTTGCTCCGCATGGGGTGACGCAGCTTGCGCAGGGCCTTGGCTTCAATTTGACGGATCCTCTCCCGTGTTACACCAAAGTGCTGACCAACTTCCTCCAGGGTGCGTGAACGTCCATCATCCAGCCCAAAACGCAGGCGCAGAACCTTTTCCTCCCGGGCAGAAAGAGTATCCAGCACATCTTCCAGCTGTTCTTTCAACAGTTCGAATGCCGCGGCGTCGGCCGGGGCCTGAGCTTCGTGATCCTCGATAAAATCACCGAGATGACTGTCGTCTTCTTCTCCAATCGGAGTTTCCAGGGAAACAGGGTCCTGGGCAATTTTCAAGATTTCCCTAACCCGTTCTTCACTAATATTCATTTCCTGGGCAATTTCTTCAGGTAAAGGTTCCCGGCCCAGGTCCTGAACAAGCTGTCTCGAAACCCGGATCAGTTTATTGATCGTTTCAACCATATGAACAGGAATTCTGATGGTTCTGGCCTGATCGGCAATAGCCCTGGTTATAGCCTGCCTGATCCACCAGGTTGCATATGTGCTAAATTTATAGCCTTTTCGATAGTCAAACTTTTCCACTGCCTTGATTAAACCCAGGTTCCCTTCCTGGATCAAGTCCAGGAAGAGCATCCCGCGGCCGACATATTTTTTGGCAATGCTAACCACCAGCCGCAGGTTTGCTTCCGCCAGACGGCGCTTAGCTTCTTCATCCCCTTCTTCGATTCTCTTTGCCAGTTCGATTTCTTCCTGTGAGGTGAGCAGGGGTATCTTGCCTATCTCTTTTAAGTACATCCGGACCGGGTCATTAACCGTAACCCCTTCCGGCACTGACAGTAATTCGCTGTCACCTTCTTTAACTTCGTCCTCTTCACCCTTAGACGAATCTTTTACATCAGCAGTTGTATCATCAGTTATATCTATCCCCTGCTGGGCAAGCCTGTCGTAAAAGTTATCCAGAGCATCTACGGATAGTTCATATGGTT
The DNA here is from genome assembly GCA_003552365.1 of Syntrophomonadaceae bacterium. GTDB lineage: Bacteria > Bacillota > Dethiobacteria > DTU022 > DTU022 > B1SED10-74M. The sequence goes on along the minus strand of PUKR01000167.1, from coordinate 10,809 downwards.
GAAGGGTTTCAATAATTTCTTTATAACTTATTGAACCCTTATTTTTGCCCTTTTCAATTAGCTCCTGTTGAGCATCTTCCAGGGAAATAGTTTTTTCCAAATCCTTAGCCATCGATATCCCCTCCTTTTCCTGAGCGGTAAGGGCTGTCATCTTTGATCCTTAAAAGATCCTGGTGTTTTCGCAACAACTCTTCTATCTGCTCATCTGCTCCTTGTTTTTCCAGTTCTTTCAGCTTTTTTTGCAGCTCTCTTTGCTGCTTTTTAGCCCAAACTTTATAAAGCTTGTTTATACAATCTTCTGCCATACGTTTCGCGGTGTGAGGCGGTAAATCCTGCAAAGAAGGATCGGTTACTGCCTCGCCGATTAAATTATTAATTTGTGGGTCTTCAAACTGGTTTAAAAGCTTATCGGCTGCTGCTGTATCGTTATTTTCGGTATGCTTCCAAATTGATTCTACCAATTCTTTTACCCGCGAGTCTGACAAATAATCCAGTTTTAGAATAGTTCGACCTTGTTCAGCAATTTCCTTGCTTTGTAGCATTAAAGATATTAATATTTTTTCAGCCGGGTTAATATTAATTTTTTGCGACTGCTCTCCTCCCCCGGCAGGTTCATTGCCTTGCTTATTACTTTTATAATGATTACTCCATCTTTGCCGCTTCTTAAGCTCACTGCGCAGGGCTTCTTCATCAACTCCCAGTTCTTCCGCTGCTTTTTTTAGATAGTAATTTTGCTCCACGTGATTAATCTCTGAAAGCAATATAGAGATTAACTCATCCGTATATTCCATCCTGCCCCTATCTGTAGAGAGATCATATCTTTTTTTCATCTGTAACAGGTGGTATTCCATCAGGGGCGTCGCATTATTGATCAAGTCGATAAAAGCGCCGGCACCATTTTCCTTGATGTAACTGTCCGGGTCGCTGCCCTCCGGAAGATCGGCAACCTGCACGAGGCAACCGGTAGATTGCAGTATAGCCAATCCTCTCCACGTCGCCGCTTCACCGGCTATATCCGAGTCATAGGCTGTAATTACCATATCTGTCTGAAAACGCAGCTGCCTGGCCTGGGTTTTTGTTAATGCCGTGCCCAGAGAGGCAACAACATTCTTAATTCCGGCCTGGTAGGCAGTTATAACATCTGTATAGCCTTCCATTACAATCGCTTTTTTTTCACGCCGGATTGCTTCCCGTGCCAGGTTTAAACCGTAAAGGATTGAACTTTTATCAAATACCGGTGTTTCCGGGGAATTAAGGTACTTGGGGCCGCTTTTTTCGTTCTCTGATAAAAGCCTGCCTCCAAAACCGGAAACCTTACCGCTGATATCAAAAATGGGAAACATGATCCTGCCGCGAAACCGGTCGTAGTAACCTTTTTCCCGGCCAGGCGAAACCAGGCCGGCCTTGATCATCAAGTCCGGACCAGCCCCTTTCTTCCGGGCAAATTTAAAAAAGCCTTGCCAGTCAGAAGGCGCATAGCCCACCATAAATTCTTCTATGGTCTCCTGCTTAATTCCTCTATCATGTAAATACTCAAGCGCCTGCTTGCCCGGTTCGGTATTATTAAGGCAGTAGGCGTAATAACGGGCTGCAAGCCTATTTAAACGGTATATATTTTCTTTAAAATCTTCTTTTTTCCGTTCGACTTGATTGGTTTCAGGTATTTTTACCCCGCATCTGCCGGCAAGCAAACGGGCAGCTTCCGGAAAATTCAAGTTGTCCATTTGCATGATAAAACTAAATGCATTCCCGGAAGCCCCGCAACCAAAACAGTGATATAGCTGTTTTTCAGGCGAGACAGTAAAAGAGGGGGTTTTTTCACTGTGAAAAGGGCAGAGGCCTACCATATTTTTTCCCCTTCTTTCAAGTTTAAGGTATTCGCTCACCACCTCTACCAGGTCAGTGCGCTGCCTTATCTCTTCAATTATGTTTTCCGGTATTGGCCTGCTCACAGCAAACACCTGCACCCATACAAAGATTTATTTTTATAACAAAAACCCCATCTCTCTTAACAGAGACGAGGCAATTGCGGTGGCCCCCGTTCATTTTCTCAAATGGAGACCACTGGTAACCTTCTATGGTTCCACTTTTCAATTAACCCCGGTACACTAATAGCTTTGGACTGTAATGATTCGACATAACTCGAAGTAATCCTTCCTTTATTTGCAAAGCTTATCATCCACCGGGGAAAACAGCTCCAGGTTTAACATTTTCAAGTTTGACCAGTCTGAACCAGTCCATAAATCAGGCCCCGGTAAATATTCTTATTGCCCGGGGCCTCAAACAATCTAAATAATAAATTTTTAGTGTCTGCCCAGCACAGCTGGGCAGACAAATGTTTTATAGCTTATTCTTCTTCAGAAGGTTTACCCGCCTCTTTAAGATTTTTAGCGGCTTCCTCGATCAACTGATCAAACCTATCTATTTCTTCTCCGGGCAGCTCAGTATAACTGACACGCTCACGCTCAAGCCCGATAGCTTCGAGCAGTTCGGCGGCGCGGCCAACCCGTTTCTCTGTCCACTGGCTAATTTCTTTATACTGGCAATTAAACTTGTCACTTTCGCTGCAACCTATAACTACAACCCCGTCGGCTCCATGTTCAATAGCCTCAAGCATATGCAGTGAATCAACTTTTCCTACGCAGGGATAGCGCACCAGAGCAGTGTTTTTATGTTCTTTTTGGAGAAACTCCGGCAGCGCAAATGCTCCGTAAGCACAGGTTATTGCCAGCATAGCCGATTCACCGTTACGCTTGGCGGCAAGCTTCTGAACCGCAGGTTCAATTGCTTCCGCAGCTTCTTCCACGTAAGAAGAACGGAACTTAATTGCATAAACAGGGCAAACGCCCATGCACAACCCGCAGGCCTGGCAATGTTCATTGCGGATAGTGACTGTACCTTCTTCGTTAATCACAGGCACATCATAAGGACAGACCCTTACACATGTAAGACAGTTCACGCACAGTTCATCGATACGCTGAGCACCTGCGGCACAGGTTAGACAGCGACGTGCTTCACAAATCGCAGTTTCGGGATCATAGCCATATTCAGCCTGCTTAAAGTGACGAACCCGTTCTTCCGGTGACATCATGGGAATCGGGTTGCGCTCGACGCGATCGATTTCCCCGGCCACTTTTTCGTCCAGTTTTTCAAGTTCAGGAGTTTCTTCAAGAACCTGGCTGTCAAAGGGGATGCCCTCCAGGTAACAGGCAATTGCTTTTGCCGCCAGGCGTCCATTACCCATTGATTGGACTGCCGTACCGGGACCGGTAAACATCTCGCCACAGCCAAAAACCCCGGGACGGCTGGTTTGCATCGTCCGGTGGTTCAAGATTGGGCGACCGCGTTCATCAAGCTCTATTTCCCCGCGAACTGGCTCGGGGTCTCCACCCTGGCCAATGGCAAAGATAACAATGTCTCCATCGATCATCTCCTTGTTATCCTTGTTAAACTCGGGATTGAACCGTCCCTGATCATCAAAGACACAGGTGCATTCAACCAGCTGAAGGCCCTTTATTTTTCCATTTTCCCGAATAATAGCGTCCGGCCCCCAGGAAGGATTCATTTCCACTCCCTCTTCCTGGGCTTCTTCTATTTCCCAGCTAAATGCCGGCATCTCATCGTCACATTCAAGGCAGGCCAGTTTTACTTTACCCGCTCCCGCACGCAATGCCGAGCGAGCAACATCCATGGCCACGTTACCCCCGCCGATAACTATTACAGTGGGATTACCTTCAAATTTAAATCCTTCCCTTTTGACCTGTTTTAAGAAAGGCAGGGCATAAATGATACCTTCACCTTCGGATCCCGGCAAATTCAAGCCGCGGCTAACCGGTAAACCCATGGCCAGGAGAATTGATTGGTAGCCCTCTTTCTCCAGCTGTTCGATGGTAAAATCTTTGCCTAACTCCTTACCGTACTCAAATTTAACTCCCTGTTCTTCAATTTCTGCGATGTCCTGATCAACTGCTTCATCGGGCAAACGGTAAAGAGGTATATAATGGCGGACCGCTCCACCGGCTTTTTGGTCACTGTCAAAAACAGTTACATCAGCTCCCATTCGGGCCAGGTCGTAAGCTGCAGTAAGGCCGGCGGGGCCGGCACCGATCACAGCTACTTTACCGCTAACCCTGGAATCATCCTCGGGAGGCGCCGCCTTTGCATTACCATATTCAATCGCAAAGCGCTTTAGTCCACGGATGGAAGGAGGTTTATCCACATCATTGCGACGGCATTCATCTTCACAGTGATGGGCACAAATAGTCCCGCAAACAAAAGGCAGCGGGTTTGTTTCCTTGATTATCGCCAGCGACCGATCAAAATCCCCGGTGGCAATCGCCAGTAAATAATCACGGACACCCTGGTGCAGCGGACAGGCTGATTGACAGGGTGGATGGATATTTTCCAATGCTAAATCCTGGTTACCATGCTGAGTCAATTAGATCACTCCTTGCTACTATTTTAACTTACCTAGTATTCGTCACAAATTGATATTTTCCTGTTTAACTTCGGCAGTTACATCAAATTTTACACGACTATTCGGTTCTGCTTTCCCCGTTGGCAAGCACCGATCTTGCCGCCGAGAGGCGCGCAATTGGAATCCTGTATGGAGAACAGCTGACATAATCCAACCCGGCTTCATGGAAAAAGCCGATTGATTCAGGGTCACCGCCATGTTCACCGCATATGCCAATTTTCAGGTCCGGCCTCACTTTTCTTCCCTTTTCAATAGCAAGCTTTACCAGCTGGCCGACCCCTTCCTGGTCTAATTCAGCGAAGGGGTTTGCCTCCAGGATTTTCTGCTGTATATAAAAGGGCAGGAATTTTGCTTCGGCATCATCTCTGCTGTAACCAAGGGTAGTCTGGGTTAAGTCATTGGTTCCGAAAGAGAAAAAAGAAGCCGAGTGGGCCAGTTGATCGGCAACCAGGCAGGCACGTGGCAGCTCAATCATTGTCCCGACCAGGTAAGGCAGTGTTTTGCCTTTTTCCTTAAACAGTTCTTCAATCGTTTCTTCAGCCAGGTGCTTCATCCTGTCCATTTCGTCCCGGTGACCAACCAGTGGAATCATTATCTCCGGTAAAAGTTGGTCGGGCTCCATTCCTTCATCTAAAAGATCAAAAGCGGCGAGAAATACCGCCCTAACCTGCATCCGGTATATTTCCGGATAAACTAAACCCAGGCGGCATCCACGGTGCCCCAGCATCGGGTTATATTCTGAAAGCAGCTGAACTTTCTGCAGCATTTCTTCCTTTTCTTTAAGTTTTTCGCCGTCGTTTCCTTCGCGCTGCAAGCGATCTACTTCCAAAATCAGTTCTTCACGATCGGGGAGAAATTCGTGCAGGGGAGGGTCCAAAAGCCGGATTGTAACCGGGAATCCTGCCATCGCTTTTAATATCCCCCTGAAATCTTCCTGCTGCATCGGAAGAAGTTCTTGCAGGGCGGCTTCTCTTTTCTCAGGGTCGGTAGACAGGATCATTTTTTGAACTGCCGGCACTCGATCAGCGGCCATAAACATATGCTCTGTACGGCAAAGACCTATTCCCTGGGCCCCCAGCTCAACAGCACGCCGTGAATCAGCAGGGTTATCGGCATTGGCCCGAACTCTCAAGCGGCGCACATCATCAGCCCACCCCAGGAGCTCGTAAAACTGTTCGGTAAATTGAGGTTCAATTAAGGGCGCTTCACCAAGTATTACCTGCCCGGTAGAACCGTCAATTGATAATATTTCTCCCTGGTTGTATTCCTGGCCGCTGACATAAAAAACACCCTTGTTAAGATCAATTCTCAGTTCTTCACAGCCGCATACACACGGTTTACCCATGCCCCGGGCAACAACTGCAGCATGGCTTGTCATTCCGCCCCGGCTGGTAAGCACTCCCTGGGCGGCAATAATTCCGTGAATGTCATCGGGGGTTGTTTCAGGCCGAACCAAAAGGACTTTTTCTCCATTTTGGGCCATTTCCTGGGCCTTATCTGCTTCGAAAACCACTTTACCAGAAGCGGCCCCGGGAGAAGCAGGCAGTCCCCTGGCAATATAATTCATCTTTGCCTCGGGGTCGATGCGCCAGTGTAACAACTGCTCGAGCTGTGCCGGATCTACACGCATTAAAGCTTCGGTCTTATCGATTAAGCCTTCGTTAACCATATCAACAGCAATCCTTAAAGCTGCATTGGCGGTTCTTTTGCCATTACGGGTCTGCAACATGTAGAGGTTATTTCTCTCGATGGTAAATTCTATATCCTGCATATCTTTGTAATGTTTCTCTAAAGTGCGGCAGGTATCGATAAATTGCCTGTAAACATCAGGCATGTCATTTTCCAGGCCCTCAAGGGAACGGGGGGTGCGAATTCCGGCTACTACATCTTCCCCCTGGGCATTGAGCAGGTATTCACCATATATTACAGGTTCACCGGTGGAAGGATTGCGGGTAAAGGCAACGCCGGTGCCACTGTCTTCTCCCAGGTTACCAAAAACCATGGCCTGCACATTAACTGCTGTACCAAGATCATCGGGAATGCGGTTTGCCTGCCGGTATACCACGGCGCGATCGGTATTCCATGACTTGAAAACCGCTTTAACCGCCATAAAAAGCTGTTCTTCGGGATCAAGTGGAAATGAACGGCCTGTTTCTTTTATAACCACTGCCAGAAAGTTTTCAACTATTTTTTCCAGGGCATCAACATCCAGTTCCGCATCCGTATCTACTTGTTTTTCCTGCCTTGCTTCGGTTAATATATTTTCAAAGTGGTGGTGGCCTATCTTCAAGACAACATCACCAAACATTTGAATAAAACGGCGGTAACAATCGAGGGCAAAATGCCGGCTTCCGGCTTCAGCGGCAAGGTGTTCGCAGGTCTCATTGTTTAAACCGAGGTTCAGGATTGTATCCATCATCCCCGGCATAGAATAAACAGCACCTGAGCGAACCGACAGTAAAAGCGGTTGCCTTCCGCCAAAACTGCGGCCGGTTTTTTCTTCCAAGATTTTCAGGTTATCAAGGATTTCCTTTTCTAATTCGGGCCATAGCTTTTCCCCTTTTTTTAAAAACCGGTTACAGGCTTCGGTGGTAACAGTAAAGCCCGGTGGTACCGGCAAACCTATACCTGCCATTTCAGCCAGGTTGGCTCCCTTGCCGCCCAGCAAAATTTTCATCGATTTGTCACCCTGCTCAAATGGAAAAACATACTGTCCAGCGCTCAAATTGTTTCCCCTCCTTTGATAACCTGAATAATCCTGCCGGCCACTTCTTCCACAGCCTTATCGGACACGTCAAAAACAGTACAGCCTATTTTTTTCATTATCCGGCGAGCATAGGTTAGCTCTTCTGATATTCTTTCAACATTGACATAATCGGCATTTTCGTCAAGCCCCAGGCTCTTTAATCGCTCCCGCCTGATTTGCTGAAGCTGCCCGGGATTAATTACCAGGCCGACTATTTTTTTGGACGGCACCCAAAACAATTCTTCAGGTGGTTCTACTTCGGGAACCAGCGGTAAATTCGCAACCATAATACCCTGGTGAGCCAGGTACATGCTCAAAGGGGTTTTCGAAGTCCTGGAGATACCGATTAAAACCACGTCAGCTTTCATTAGACCGCGCGGGTCTTTCCCATCGTCATGTTTGACGGCGAACTCGATCGCTGCAACCCGGCGGAAATATGCTTCGTCAAGCTGCCTGATTTTCCCGGGTTCAAGATGGGGCTCCTTACAGGTAACTCTGCTGAAAGCACCCATCAGGGAACCGAGGATATCGGCTGTTTGCACATTGTGGTGCAAAGCCTCTTCGGCCATTGCCTGTCGCAGCTCGGGAACTACCAGGGTATAAGCAATGATTGCATTTCCACCGGAAGCTTCTTCAAAAACATCCCTTATCTGTGATTCATTTTCCACGAACGGCACCCTTCGCATTTCCACCTGGCCGGAATTAAACTGGCTGGCCACTGCTTTGACCACAAACTCAGCAGTATCACCGATTGAATCAGAAACTATGTAAACAACCGGTTTTTCAGTAGACCCCTCCATCAACAAACTCCTCTCCTGGTTTATACAGTAATATTTAGCCTGCCTGGAAAAACATAGACCGTTTTCTTGTAGACAACTAAACTATTGTTTAATTATACGATAGAGAACCAGCCTCTTCCTGCAAAAAGATTATTTTTAAGGAGTTTGCAGCTTGGAAAAATCAGCCAACCTGTTAAACAATGCCTTGATCGCAAAAAGCATATTTAACCTGTTTTCACGGAGCCGATCATCATCAACCATGACCATCACATGATCAAAAAAACGATCGACCGGTTCTTTTAACTCCCCCAATTTTTCCAGGAGTTCCGCCGGATCATTTATATCTTTTATTTGATCCCGCACAACCTGGTATTTTTCGTACAGTTCTTTTTCTGCCGGTTCAACAAGCAGGCTTTGATCAACCTCTCCCCCTGCTGCTTTGCCGGCCAGGTTGGCCGCCCGGTTATAAGCGATAATTACATCGTCAAGAAGCGGGCCCTGTAAATATTCATTTAAAACCTCTACCCGGTGGAAAAGTTCCGTCACTGTATCAAAGTCAACAGCAAGCACCGCTTCGATTAAATCATGACCGGTCCCCTGTTCCTGGAGGTTAAATCGAATTCTTTGGATCATAAAGTCCCACAGGCTTGCTTTAACCTTCTCTCGTTCTTCACTGTCCAGATCAATTTTTGACGAAATTGAGTCCAGGGCTAGTTCAAGTAAATCTCCGAGGGGAATAGCGACTTTCATGCCAAAAAGAATATTGACCGTTCCCTGTGCCTGTCTACGCAGTCCGTAAGGGTCCTGTGAGCCGGTTGGCTGGATCCCGGTCGCAAAACAACCGGCCAGGGTATCAATGCGATCGGCCAGGGATACCAGGGCTGCCTCCAGGCTGGATGGCAGTTGATCACCGTAATAGCGGGGAAGGTAGTGCTCATAGATGCCATCGGCAACCTCCGGGTCTTCACCGCTAAGCCTTGCATATTCACGTCCCATAACTCCCTGCAGCTCGGTAAACTCATTGACCATCCCGGTAACAAGGTCTGCCTTACAAAGGTGAGCAATCCTTTCCGCTTTTTCGGATTTATCTGGCGACAGGTCCAAAGCTTCACTAAGCTTGCCGGTAAGTTCAACCAGCCGGGATCGTTTTTGCTCAAGAGTCCCCAGGGATTCAAGAAAAACAACATTCCTTAACTCTTTAACATATTCTTCCAGTGGCTGTTTGCGATCTTCATTAAAGAAAAAACGACCGTCAGCCAAACGGGCCTGCAAAACTTTGGCGTATCCTTTCCTTATGTTGGGATTAAATTTGTTATTGCTGATCCCGATAAAATTAGGCATTAAACGTCCGCTTTCTTTTTCCACTACAGGGAAATACCGCTGGTGATTTTGCATGGTGGTAATCGGCACTTCCTGGGGCAAATCCAGGTAAGCTTGATCGAAAGAACCATCAACAGCAACCGGATACTCAACCAGGTAAGTTACCTCTTCCAGCAATTCCTGGTCAATTAGAGCTTCCCCGCCAATTTCTTCTGCTTTTTGCTTGAGCTGATCTGTGATCATCTCTTTGCGGCGTTCCTGGTCAAGAATGATGTAGCTTTCCTCAAGACAGCGGAAATAATGGCTCACATCATTAATTTCAAACGGGCCGGGAGCTAAAAACCGGTGCCCGTAAGTATGCCTGCCTGCAGTAACGCTGGCAAATTCAAACGGCAGTTCTTTGTCGTTATAGAGTGCAAGCAGCCAGCGAATCGGACGGGCAAAACGAACTTCTTTGCTTTGCCAGTACATCGGCCGTGGAAAGCTTAACTTACGAATAAGCTGTGGCAGCAGTTCCGGCAGTATTATTTCCGCCGGTTGGCCGGCTATCTCTTTACGGGCAAAAATGTAGCGGGCTTCTTTGATAGTTTCTTCTTCGATTTGTTCCATAGAGATCCCCTGAGACTGGACACATCCCGTTAGGGCTTTGGTCGGTTGTCCCTGTTCATCATAAGCCCGGTTTACAGGCGGCCCCTTTACTCGCTCCACCAAATCTTCCTGGATCGACTCCAGTTCTTTAACCAAAACTACCAGCCGCCTGGGAGTGGCATAGGTTGATATTTTGCCATAGTTAAGCCTGTTTTCTTTTAAAACGGAAGCAGCTCCATCTTTCAACTGTTCCATGGCTCCGGGCAAAAACCGGGAAGGTATTTCTTCACATCCTATTTCCATTATTAAATCGTTGCTTTTTCTCATTTTAATGCACCTCCGGCCATTAAGGGGTATCCGGCTTCTTCCCGCTGTTTGAGGTAACACTCGGCACAAGACCGGGCCAGGGTGCGGACCCGGCCGATATAGGCAGCCCTTTCAGTAACGCTGATTGCTCCCCTGGCATCAAGATTATTAAAAGTATGGGAGCATTTCAAAATATAGTCGTAGGCGGGATAAACCAGGTTTAGTTCCAGAAGCCTTTTTGCTTCCTTTTCATATAAATTAAACAGGTTAAACAGCAGTTCAAGGTCTGCATAATCAAAGCTATAACTGGATTGTTCCCACTCCACCCGTTTATAGACCTCCCCGTAGGTAATATCGCCGGTCCAGGTCAAATCAAAAACATTATCTCGATCCTGTAAGTACATTGCAATCCTTTCAAGACCGTAAGTAAGTTCTACCGGCACCTCTTCAACATCATAGCCCCCTACCTGCTGGAAGTAAGTAAACTGGGTAATTTCCATCCCGTCAAGCCATACTTCCCAGCCCAATCCCCATGCTCCCAGGGTCGGGGCTTCCCAGTTATCTTCCACAAATCGGATGTCATGCTCAAGCGG
>PUKR01000210.1 GCA_003552365.1 Syntrophomonadaceae bacterium | reverse complement strand
GTAAAAGTGACCGGAAGCCTTCACATGACCATTCAAACAGCAGTTTTGATTGAAACGCTGGTTGATCTGGGCGCGGATGTCCGCTGGGCAAGCTGTAATATATTTTCCACCCAGGACCACGCAGCGGCAGCAGTGGTAGTGGGACCGCCGGAAAAAGGAGGAACTGTCGAAGATCCCAGGGGAACACCTGTTTATGCCTGGAAAGGTGAAACTTTGGAAGAATACTGGTGGTGCACCAAGCAGGTTTTAACCTGGCCCGACGGATCAGGGCCGCACCAGATCGTAGATGATGGAGGCGATGCCACTTTACTGGTTCACCGCGGCTACGAAGCTGAAGATAATCCTGCCATGCTTGAAGAACCAACCACGAACCAGGAGCTGCAAGTAGTAAACAAACTGCTAAAAGAAATGCAGCAACAAGACCCGCAGCACTGGCACAAGATAGTACCGGAAATCCGGGGAGTAAGCGAAGAAACTACTACCGGGGTTAACCGCCTCTATCAAATGGAGCGAAATGAAACTCTTTTATGTCCGGCCATCAACGTAAACGACTCGGTTACCAAGGGTAAATTTGACAATATCTATGGCTGCAGAGAAAGCCTGGTGGACGGGATCAAGAGGGCTACCGACGTGATGATTGCCGGTAAAACCGCTTTTGTGGCCGGTTTTGGCGATGTTGGCAAAGGATCGGCAGAAGCCCTTGATGCTTTTAAGGCCAAAGTACTGGTTTCCGAAGTGGATCCGATCTGTGCCCTGCAGGCGGCTATGGCCGGCTATTCGGTAGTTACAATCGAAGACGCCCTGCCATACGCCGATATATATGTTACTGCTACCGGTAATAAAGATGTGATCAGGATTGAACACATGGAAAAAATGAAAGACATGTCCATAATCTGCAATATCGGCCATTTCGATAATGAAATCCAGGTCGAGCAGCTGGAAAACTATCCCGGGATCAAGAAAGTAAACATTAAACCCCAGGTCGACCAGTTTATCTTTCCCGACGGACACAGCGTGATTCTGCTGGCCGAGGGCCGCCTGGTGAACCTGGGCTGTGCAACCGGTCACCCGAGCTTTGTTATGTCCAACAGTTTCACCAACCAGGTTATGGCCCAGATTGACCTGGCTCAAAATGAACGGGAGTGTTCGGTATACCGCCTCCCTAAAGAGCTCGATGAGGAAGTAGCGAGGCTACACCTTGAAAAAATCGGAGCCCGCTTGACCGAAATGGATGATGAACAGGCTGAATATATCGGGCGCACTCCGGAAGGCCCGTTCAAACCAGACCACTATCGCTATTAAACAAATACTTGCCTATGAATTAAAAGCAGCCGGTTTTTATATCACCGGCTGCTTTTTTATGCAGTGCGCCCCGCATGGGCATTAACCCGGCGGTGAAAATCTACCGCTGGTTTTATTGCCTTAACCTCTTTGCGCAGCGGTTGGCCTCATAGTAGATTCTTTCTTCATCCAGGGTAAAAAACTCACCCCGGTCATAGAGGAGCTTCCCGTCCACAACTACAGTTTCCACGTCGTTAGCCGAAGCTGAATAAACAATGTTTGCAACAGGGTTATTGTGAGGTTGCAGGTGGGGCTTTTTAAAATCAAGCAAAACCACGTCAGCCTTAAATCCTTCCTTTAACATCCCCAGGTTGTCTATTTGTAAGGCTTTGGCTGCCCTGCTGGTAGCCAGCGAAAAAGCTTCATCCGCTGTGATAAAAGTAGGTTCTTCGTTGATCCCTTTCTGTAAAAGGGCCGCCAGCATCACTTCCTCGAACATATCCAGGTTGTTATTACTGGCTGCCCCGTCTGTGCCCAGGCCGATACATGCATTCTGGTCAAGCAGCTTTTTTAAGGGAGCAATCCCGTTGCCAAGCTTAAGATTACTGCCGGGATTATGAGATATGCCTACCTTTTGGTTACAGAGGATCTCTATATCCTCATCGTTTAAGTGTACGCAGTGAGCCGCCAGGACCGGCCGCTCAAACATACCCAGGTCGTCCATTAAAGCTACCGGGGTTTTACCATGCATCTTAAGAGACTCTTCAACTTCCTGCCGCGACTCGGAAAGGTGGATATGGATCAATGTATTTAAATGTTCGGTTTCGCTCAAAACTTGCTTCAAAAAGTCAGGCGGGCAAGTGTAAGGGGCATGGGGACCAAGTATGGTTCTAATGCGGCCACCGGCTTGATCCTGCCAGTTCTCGACAAAATTAATAGCTTCCCGCAACCCTTTGATTCCTTCGCCACCATCAAGGCCGATAAAAACCTGGGACAAAAGGGCCCTTATACCGCCTTCCTGGCAGGCCCGGGCAGTTTGTTCCATAAAATAGTACATGTCTACAAACGTGGTGGTTCCACCTCGCAGCATTTCCATTACAGCAAGCGAAGTGCCCCAGTAAACATCTTCTTCGGTCAACCTGGCTTCGGCAGGGAAGATTTTTTTCTGCAGCCATTCCATCAGAGGGTAATCATCGGCATAGCTGCGGAATAAACTCATGGCGGCATGGTTGTGCAGGTTAATTAAACCCGGGATCACTACCTTGCCTTCACCGGGAATAACCCTGGTCTGATCATCTGCTTTGATAGGTTGCCCTGAAACAGATTTTATCAAATCATCTTCAATCAACAAATTCCCGGATTCAATAACCTCCTGGTTTTCATTCATGGTGACTATGGCGGCATCCTTGATTAACAGTTTGGAACTCACAATTATCCTCCTTTTACGTTTTTGGTTTAGAGGAAATAGCGCTTTTGCGGGAAAACTTAAGTTGCCCGGATCCCCCGGAGACAACCGGCGGTTTAACTTTGTTAAACATTCTATTTCGCATAGAACTTTAACCAAGCCTCTAACTTTAATGATAACATGGTAACGGGAGAGGGGCAATTCTACGCTCTCTTTTATCACCGAGTCGACAATGAAAAAATGAGCTCTCTCCTGAGTCATGCCCTCTGGAGCTGGAAATCGATTCCCCAAAAATGTTCTATCAACCCAGGCACCGATTCTGATATAAAAATCGCCTAAATAACGAATACCACTGCCTATGGCCGCCATAGCATGTAGAATAAAACCTGAGGCAAGATAAAGACGTACTCGCTTTGATTCCCATATGAATTTGTAAAAAAAGAGCGGGGCTGTTTGCCCCGCTATCCCAGTGTTTTTTAATGGTGAGCCATCCAGGGGTCGAACCTGGGACACCCTGATTAAAAG
>PUKR01000011.1 GCA_003552365.1 Syntrophomonadaceae bacterium | reverse complement strand
GTAAGAAAAATCAAGATCACGCCGATCACCGTAATGCCGATTACCGCTCCCAAGACACTGCCGCCGATTTTGTCCGCTGCTTTAAAAAGCCTGATCTGGGTAATTGTAGCAAAAAAGTAGCCGAGAAAAATAATGGTTATAACCACAGTGGAAAATATCAGGATAAAACTGATCACATCGGCAATAATTTGGGGCAATGCCACATACTCCAGGAGCAGACTGCTGCCCTTAACATAAAACATAATCGCCGCCGTAATCCCGGCAATAATCCCGATAACCTTAAAAGCGCTGTTGATTAAACCAACCCTGATCCCCTGCATCAAAGAAACAATGAGGATAAAGGCAATTACATAGTCAAGCCAGTTTAAACTTTCAGGCATCGCTTACCGCACCACCGTAACAATCATTCTTAATGTATTATACCACGCCCTCAAAACAAGTCAGGGGGACGGGGTACTGTCTCTTTTTTTGGCGTTGTCATTTAACAAGACAGGGGAGCGAAGCAAGGTGATGGAGCACTATATGCATAAAAATACGATAAAGAGAATATACAAACAAAAAATTAAGCATGGATTTGGCTGCTTTGGATCAAGCTGGTTGTTTGGGGTAGTATCACTACTGAGATTTCTACAGTGCTAACCGATCTGGTTGATAGAAAGGGAATGTAGAGGGGGGTGTGTCGGCATACATTGCCGAGAGTGCGAGGTACATTTCACCAGTCAACCGGCAGAGAAAAATTGACGGGCAAGGTTATTTGTTGACCGGCACCGGTAAAACCTGTGCTTGGGCCACCAGGGGAGATTGGTTTGCATGGTTTCTGCTTGAAGTGAGAAAGCAGGATGGTCGGGTTTAAGGATAAATAAACCGCTATAAACTGACTGCGCAAGCTTAATTTTTGAGATATTCGTAAAGCTCATCTATGGTTACGGTTTCAATATCTAACTGATTAATATAGTCCAGGAGTTCAGCAAAATAATATGGATAAGCCCCGTATTCGCTGGGCTCATCTTTTATGTCGTGGGTGTAGAGAATGAGGATTGTTTCTTCCAGTGCAGCTTCCCGCACCTGGAGAGCAGTTTCATAGAGGCTTTCTTCACAGTTTAAATAGGCCTGGATTGCTTCTAATTGGTACAGATCGTGATTATCTGCTTTTGGGGGAACAGAGCCTGGAATAGCGCGGCCGGTGCTGCGATGCCGCTTAACCACCTCAATTACTTCCACATCGTAATCTCCATAGGGGTAGGCGTGGTGATCTGGAGGGTTAAATCCCTGCTCTCTGAAAGCGCGATCGACTTCCTCCATTTCTTCGCTGATTTCTTCCCTGGAAAGTTCGCTCAAGTAGGGATGGGTATGGCTGTGGCACCCGATGGTCCAACCGGCCTGTTCGAGCAGGCGCACCTGCTCCCAGGTGAGGTGATTTACCTTGCCGATTAGCGAAGTGGTGATGTAGGTAGTCCCGGGGATTCCGTACTCCTGCATCAGGGGAAAAGCGGTGGTAAAGTCACTGGCATTTCCGTCATCAAAGGTAATCGCAAGTAAAGGTGGTTCCAGGGTTGATGCATCTCGGTGTTGGTGCTGATCAGCGGAAGTTGTTGTACCTGTATCATGATCCGGTTTTTCCGGTGATTCAGGTGGCTCCGGTAAGTCCGGCTCTTCCGGGCTACCGCCTGCGGGAACATCATCTCCGGCATGGTCTGGGTCTGCTGCTTTTTCAAGTTCTAGATCAGGTAGCTCAAAAAATTCCGGGTCCGGCTGTCCGGCGGGTTCAGGAGTTTCTAAATCGTTGCGTTCCATGTAATCCTGTGGCTGGTTGCTTTTTGCTTCAGGTCGGCTGTCAGCTGTATCTCCGTCATCTTTGCTATCAGGTGATTCCGGAGCAACTGGTCTTTCCGGTTCTTCGGTTTTTTCTTCTGTTAGTAGAGTTTCCTCCTCAACACCAGGGGCTTCTTCTTCAATTTCCTCACTGAATTGCTCCGGCGATTCACAGCCTGCAGCAATGATTAAAATCAGCACAAAAATGCATGCCAGAGTGACCAGGAACGATGTTTTAAAGCTGTTTTGTATTTTTTTCGAACCGATTTTGATCATAACCAGCGCACTCTCCGGGCGATGATGTAAGTCAAACATCGCAACTTACTTAAGAATTTTTTCGACACTGTAATAAAAAACCCTTTTTATCGTTTGTGCGATTACCTGGTCCATGTGCTGAGTCACGCACCCCCGTCCCTCTGTCTCTTTAAAAAAGTTGTCAAGTACCCCGTCCCCCTGACAACTTTTGTTCTTTGTGTATAAAAGGATGTATTTTTCTTACTGCTTGTAGTATAATTATTTAAAACAATCAAGCAGGAATAATTGAGATAGTAAAGAAATGTTTGACTGTTGTTAAGGATTTCTGAAAGGGGGGAGCGCCAGGTTCTGGATTATCTATTTTGAATGGGCCCGCTGGGCCCGGGTTACCTGTTATTAAAAACATAAGCAAGGAGGGATTTAAAGAATGGATTATGGCATTTTATCGGTTCTTCCGCCAATTCTGGCTATTGTTTTGGCTATTGCTACGCGTCAGGTAATCATTTCCCTATTTATTGCTGTTTGGTTGGGTTCCACCTTTCTACATGTCAATCCGATAGATGGATTTTTCCGTTCAATTGATACTTACGTGCTTGAAAGTGTAGCCGATCCCTGGTATGCGGCAATTTTAATCTTTACCATGCTTATTGCTGCCGCCCTGGGCCTGGTTACCAAGTCGGGAGGAGCCCATGCTATTGCTGAAGCTTTGGCCAGAAAAGCGAGGACTGCTCGCGGTGGGATGATTTCATCGTGGTTGATGGGATTAATTATCTTTTTCGACGACTATGCCAGCTGTTTAATTGCCGGTAATACGGCTAAACCGGTTGCCGACAAGTTAAAGATTTCGAGAGAAAAACTCTCATACCTGATCGACTCAACAGCGGCGCCAATTGCAACCGTAGCTTTGATTTCAACCTGGATTGGCTTTGAACTCGGGGTTATCGGTGATGGTTATGCTGCTATCGGCCAGGAAGATGCACCGGTATACTTGATCTTTTTACAAAGTATTCCCTACCGCTTCTACAGCATATTTGCGCTTGCACTGGTTATCATAATTTCGATCAGCCAGAGAGACTATGGCCCGATGTACGACGCGGAGGTAAGGGCCCGCAAAACCGGGAAGCTATTGCGTGAAGGTGCGGAACCGCT
>PUKR01000132.1 GCA_003552365.1 Syntrophomonadaceae bacterium | reverse complement strand
TCCTGGTCGGCTCCATCAGCATAGTCAACTCCCAGGGCATGGTGCTCGCCGTCCAGCTCCACTTCCTCTTCATCTTCAAGAATAAATGCGCCGAGAGAACTATTATCTCCCTCAAGAATCCCGGGTAGCTCTCCATGCCAGTGGTCCCCGCATACATAAGCAACCACCTCATCTTCACTGCGATCAATGATCTCGAAGGTAATATCTTCTGCATGCTCATCCGGTTCATCAACCGGTTCGGCCGCTTCTTCCTCACAGCCGGCCATAACAAGCAACCCTGCTACCAAAATCAAAACCAACAACAAACTCTTTTTCACTGATTAATTCCTCCTTCTACGTTTTACTTTTATTTAGGCCCAATCTACAGCAGAACGATTCCCTTTCACCAAATCCTCGTTACCTGAAAGAATGCGGGAAGCTTGTTCTATTGTCCGGGGCTTAAAGTCACTGTTTTTAAACAGTTCCGCCAGCATTGGCAGCTGCAGACAGGCTTCATGCATCAAGCTTTCATCCCGCAAAAGATCAGGGGTTCCGTTTTCAAGGATCTGGCCCTCTTTCATAATGACTACTTCATCGGCCCAGCTGTAGGCCAGGTCGACATCGTGGGTACTGTAGATCAGGGTCCTTCCCTGTTTTTTTTGTTCATCCAAAATATCTCTAAACTGGCCGGCAACAGCCGGGTCCAGCCCGGAAAAAGGCTCATCGCAAACCATAATTTCAGGCTGCATGGCCAGTAGACCGGCAATAGCCGCTCTTTTTTTCTGACCCAGGCTGAGACAATAAGGGGGGCGGCCGGCCAGTTCTTCAATGCCCACCCTTTGCAAGGCCTGCATGACCCTTTTTTCAACCGTTCCCGCACCGAGCCCCATGTTACGAGGGCCAAAGGCGACATCGCCAAAAACGGTGGTTGAAAAAAGCTGGTTGTCGGGGTTATCAAAAAGAAGGCCGACCTCCTGCCGGATCCAGCGAATATGCTCCTTGCAAACCGGGCAGTCCTTAACTTTAATTAGCCCTTCCTGGGCGGGAATAATTCCGTTTATATGGTACAAAAGAGTGGTTTTTCCACTGCCGTTTGTGCCCAAAAGAGCAGTTTTCTTTTCCTTTTTTAATTTTAAGGTAATCCCGTGCAAAGCCCGGGTCCCGTCCGGGTAGGCATAGCATAAGTTTTCTATTTCCAGGGCATATTTCATCAAAACACCACCTGTTCAACAATTAAAAGGACTGCCAGGAAACTGACCGGTAAAACCGCGGCAAAAAGATCCCTGGTTGTAACCGGCCTCGGGCTGCCAACCGGAATTTTCCCCTCAAAACCCCTTGAGGCCAGGGCCCGGTAAACTGTTTCCGATCGATTGAGCGACTTTATAAACAATCCCCCGGCTAATTCTCCGTAAACCGGTAGCGACTGCCGGCTTAAACCGGCATTAAAAAGCCTTGCCTTCAAAGCCCTGACAGTGGTTTGCATTTCCTGGATAAAAAGAAAGCCGTAGCGATAAGCCATGTAGATTACCGTCGTTATAGCCGGGGGCACCTTTAAATGTTCCAATGCTTCAAGCATCTCTTCAACCGGCTGGTTGGTAAACACGTACAGGGTAAAGGTCATCGCTGTCAGGGCTTTAAGTAAAATCAGCAGGGCCAGGTCTACCCGTTCCGGCGCAGGCGGAAAACCCGCCCCGAAAACAAGCGGAATGCTCATCAAGGCCAGAAAAGGAACCAGGACCGAAAGCCGGTTAATAAGCTGCCTTAATGAGAATCCACCCCAGAGGGCAAAAACAACGGCAAAAACCAGGGTCACCGCCAGCAGCCAGGCATTATTTATACTGATTACTCCAAAAACAAAGATCACACCTGAGAGCAGCTTGCTGCGCGGTTCCAGGGGACTGCTGTTTACCATACCGTCCCCTGCGCGGTGAGAGCCTGCAGTTTGTCCGTGATCATGAATGCTACCCATTACTATTTACCCTCCCCCGGTTTATTTTCAACCAGAACCGTTTCTTTATCCGTGAATTCTTGCTCTAAATTGAACAGGTAAAGCAGGCAGTCGAGATGAAAATCTTCCGTCTCCCGCACCGCTGTGCTTTTCATCTGTAAAATCGGTTCTTTCAGCATGGCATTCATAATTGACTTGCCCAAATTCCTCACGGCTTCCTTTTCTTTATCGCTAAGCCGGGAAAGCTTTTTTCCCAGGAACTTTTCAGTTTCTGCCTCCCTGATCTGGTCGGCTTTTTCACGCAGAGCTTTGATCACCGGCGTAATGCTTAAAGTTTTAAACCAGGCCTGAAACTCTTCTGACTCCGCAGTGGTAATTTTCCCGGCGGCCCGGGCCTCTTTCTCTCTTTCTTTTTGGTTTTCAGCCACTACATGCTCCAGGCTGTCAATGTCATAAAGATAAACATTTTCAATCTGCCCCGCGGTTGCTTCAACGTCCCTGGGCACCGCAATATCAATGATAAAAAGCGGCCGGTGGCCTCTTTTGGCCATTACCTTTTCCACATCTTCCCGGCGCAGGATTAAATGGGGCGCCCCCGTGGAAGTTATGATAATATCAATTTCGGGCAGGGTTTCTTCCTTGCGGCTGAAATCAATTGTCCTGCCTTCAAAAAGATGGGCCAGGTCTTTCGCACGCCGGTAAGTGCGGCTGGTCACCCTGATATCTTTAGCCCCCGCTTCATGCAGGTGCTGCAGGGTCAGCCTGGACATCTTACCCGCTCCGATTACCAGGACCGCCATATCCTCAAAACTGCCCAGCTCTTTTTTGATCATTTCCACGGCCACATAACTGACCGAAACTGAATTGTGGTTAATTTTTGTCTCGGTCTGCACTCTCTTGGCCGCTTTGGCCGCCTGCTTAAATAGACCATGCAGGACCTTGCCGACAGCGCCGCACTCTGTTGCCAGCTCGTAAGCCTCCCTGACCTGCCCCTGGATCTGAGTTTCACCTAATATCATCGAATCAAGGCCGGCAGTGACTGCAAGTAAGTGAGAAACCGCTTCATAGCCCGTGTAATAATAAATACTGGACTCGATTTCTTCAAAACTAACTCCCCTGGTATCTTCGAGCATAGCTGTCAGGGCTGCCTGACCCGCTTCCGGGTCACTCACACAGGCATATATTTCTGTCCGGTTACAGGTCGAGATGATCACGTTTTCATGAACCGGCTCTCTTTTTTCCAGGTAATCATAAGCCCGGGCCTTGTGTTTATCGGCAAAAGCAATTTTTTC
>PUKR01000077.1 GCA_003552365.1 Syntrophomonadaceae bacterium | reverse complement strand
TAGCTGCATAAAGACAACTCCGTCGGGCCTGTGGATATGTGGTCAACCCGTTAGGGGTGTCCAAGCGGCTGTGGTTACCCCGACCTTCGTAGCTGTGGATATGTGGGTAACCCGGATTGTGGTTATCCACATATCCACCAGCTGGGCCGGTTTCCAGGCCGGGAGGGGTATCCATAGCCGCGGCATATCCACCAGGCTCCGACCGCGGGCCGCGAGCCGTTTTTGACATTTCAAGCCGCTGTTATACAATTGTAAATAGAAAGAGGCTGTCACCACTCGCTTTCGGGGGGAACACCATGGCCCGCAAAACAGAGTATCGTAAGAAAAGAAAGGAGCAGGTGCACTCTCTTCGGGCAAAATCACTGTTTCGCCTTCTCACCAACGAAATGAAAATTAACCTGGGCCTACCCACCAAGGAGGCCCGGATCGTAGCCGACCTGTGCTTTGAGTACCTGACACACGTGCTGTGTGATACCGCCGAAGGACAGATTCGCGTAGAAGCCTTTGCTGGTCTGGATAACCACGCCCGTCGGCCGCTTGCAAAGAGCGAAACGAAAAAAGTTACGGTTACCGTTTTTGCTTACAGCGATATTGAGCTGTTGGAGGAGTTCGGGATCAAGGCCATGCAAACCGGCCGTATTCTGCGCATCATCGAGGAGACTTACCAGCAGGATGCGCTCTTTGATCTCAAGAACCTCATCCAGCTGGTGCCGATGAGCAAAAAGACCCTGCGCAACCGCCTGATCCCCTTCTGGGAAGCGGGGATCATGGTTCCGATCTCAGGCCTCAGCCATACGTACCGGGATCAGCTTGCAGTCTTCCGCGAGGTAGAATGTGTAAAGCGCTACCTCGACGGGGCGGACCCCGCAGACCTGCGGGAGGAACTCTGCCTCGGTCGCAGTCACTTCCGGCGGATCCTGCGCCAGTACCGGCACATCGGGACCAGCCAGGAGGAACCAGAGGAGCTGGCCGAGCGATTCCACATCCCCCCCAAACAGGTGCTTGCCTATCGTGCGCTGGCCGAACAGCACGAGGTAGAACCACCGGAGGAACACCAGGGACCAGCAGGGATCCGGAGCCGGGAGCAGTTTTTGGATGAACTGAGGAACCGCTGCGGGTTTTCCCCGGCGCTGGCCGAGGATCTCGAGATGGACATGCAGGAGACGGCGCGTGAGATTACGGGCAACCGCCGCGGGGAACATACGATCGTTTACTATGCGGTAACCGATCATGAACCGGCGGGCAAATCCCTGGATGAATGTGAGCTGGCGCCGGTCCAGATCGACTACATCACCGCCGAGGACCGCGAAGCGGCCACCCCGACCGAGCTCAAATGGGAGCGCATTCTCCGCTACAGCACCCAGGCCCGCTACCAGGGGACCTATCTCAACCAGATCGATCTCGCCTTTCTGATCGGCATCTCGCCAGCCGTCATCCAGCGGTTGTGCGATCAAAACGAAGATGTGGTGGTCCCGACCCGGGGCCAGATGATCGATATGGGACCGGCCGTAAGCCATGCCGAGGAGATTATCAGTCTCCATATGCAGGGGTATACCGAAACGCAAATCAAGCGCAAGACGGGGCATGACTACGAAAGTCTCGAGCGGTATATTGACGCCTTCACCAAAGTCGCCGGCATGCTTGTCATTGAGGGCATGAACCGGGCCGAGATCCGCAAGATTATGGACTGCTCCCGGCGGCTTGTCGATACATACTGTGAGCTTTGGCACCGGTTTAACACCGAGGAATTCCAGTGGTGGGCCAAGCGTGTACTGACCCGCTACCGGGGCAAAAAAAAAGCAAAAAAACCCAACGGGAGGTAGAATCTATGACCCAACGGAAGGGACGCTCGCGGTTTTGTTCCCTTCCGGAAAAAAACGCAGTGAACGTCCAGCTGGGGATTTTGAAAGAGGAATTCGAACTTGCCGAACGGTCTGTGGCCGGCTCCGCGCTCGTATCTCAGTTCCACACGCTGGCTACAAAACATGAACAAGCTGCGGGCATCGAACGGGCCCATCCGGGTGAACTGGTGGTAGAGATCGATTCAGAAAAACACACCCTCCCCCTGATCCTGTGGGAAGAGGCCGAAGAACTGAGCCGCGGGGGGAGCTATTCCGCCTACAAGCGCAAGTTGGAGAAAGAGCAGCTGGAACGCCTGCAGGCACTTACAGGAGATGCCGTTCTGGAGCGTTTGTGGTCGTTTGTGGACCCCAAACAGCTTGCCTGCCAGAACACTCACGGCTCGGTTGAAGCGCTCCTGCCACCGCCACAGAAAGGGCGGCCGGGCATCGTGGCTCCCGAAAAAGCAGGAGCCGAGGTCATCGCCCGCAAACGGCCGGATACGGTCGAACTTGCGCCCGAGCTCCTAGAGGAGATGCGCGAATTTGCCGCCGGGTATGGCTTTACGCATACCCAGGCCGAGGCGATGCTGACAAGCCTCGGCACCCTGCGGGAGTGGATGACCCCGCGTTTGGATGAGCTCAAACCGGGCCAGGTGGTCTGGTTTGCACGCAGTGTCGATTACAAGCCCCGCTGGGGGCAGACGACGGTGGATACGCTGGTTCCGGTGGTGGTGACCCTCTACACCCCGGAGGAACTCAAAACCACCACAACCAGCCGGCAGCGGTTCAAGTTCCAGGAAATGAAGCGGCTGGCCCGGATCACCTCCGAGGCTTACACCCAGGATGCGGTCTTCACCCAGATCGATCTCGAGCTTATGATGAAGCGCTCCTCCCAGTACATAAAAAAACTGCTGGAGCTCTACAAAGAACGATACCAGATGTGGCTGCCGACAGCCGGCACGGTGCTTGATATGGGCCGCTGTACGACCCACAAGCGCGAGGCGGTTGAGCTCGCCCTTGAGGGCGTAAACACCAAAACCATCGCCCGTCGGCTCTTTCACAGCGAGGAGGCCATCGACCGCTATGTTGGGCAGTATGAGAAAGTGGTACTGCTCTGCCGCAAGTACAGTGCCCATCCCCACGACATAGCGTATCTCCTCAACTGCAGCGAGACGCTTGTGGAGGAGTACCTGAAGCTTGTCGAAAAATTTGAGCCGGACAAAACACAATCCCAGCCTGGACAGGAAGATGCTGACAATCTGCGTTATGGGTAATGATGGTTATTTCTGTACTTATAGAAAGAAACCTTGTTATAGCTTCATATCAGCATTACTCATACTTAATGTACCAATGACTATTTTTTTATTTCTCAGGTATAGTATAAGCTTGTC
>PUKR01000073.1 GCA_003552365.1 Syntrophomonadaceae bacterium | reverse complement strand
TTTTTTACCCCAGCCAGGATGTTGACTCGCACCTGTACCTTAAAGGTAATGGCTACTCCCCTTTAACAGGTAAGCTAGCTTATTAAGTTTAAATAAATATTAATCGAGATCCCGGCTTTTGTCAAATCGTACAAATTCAAATAGTTAACATAAAACCCTGCCGTTAATCTTCCTTTTCCCCGTAGACCTTAAATTTTGAATCAAGATCACTTATAACCACATTTTCGAGAGTTACCAGCAGGATAGACCCATCAGGCAAATCTTCTGGCTCGGGGGCTTCTTCCGGCAACCGGTGAAAGCTAATTATTTCTCCAGCTGCTTTACCTAAACTCAAGAACCTGTCACCGCCAATCATGATGGTAACATTTTCTGTAGATGTATTAATCACCTCGGGAAGCCGTTCATTTTCAAGCTCCCTGTTATTACCGGCATCAAAGGACCATGCCCTCATTCCGGTTGCTAAGTCAATTTGCTTGATAGTGTTGGCAGCTTCATTATAAAGATATGCATGCCTGTTACCTTCCCCTATGATCTGACCTTCATAACTTTCCCTTTTTTCACCGGTTTCAGGATCATAAACAAGCAGGTTTTGTTGCCCTTCTTCAGTTCCCATTAGCTGGCCCTTTAAAATACCCGGGTTGTAAGGAGCTATACCTTCCTTATGCCATAACTTTTCTCCTGTTTGATCAAATATTTTTAGATCTCTTTCCACAACGCTGATAAAAAGTATCTGCCCATTTTTTTCTAGAACATTGTATACTCTTGCAAATTCAGCAGCAGTCTCTTCATCAATAACGATTTTGGTTTCCCCGGTTTCCCTGTCGATTACAGTTACTTCATTTTCAACTTCGTAAACAATGAAATCCCTGCTGAAGCTCGGAAAATGCATCGGCGGCACGCTATTTTCGGCTTGCCAGGTCAATTCTCCCGTTTCTAATGAATATTTTTCCGGGTGAAAATCTTCATCGCTATCGGTAGTCCTGTAAAAATGACCGCCTTCCTTATATATACTCCCGTCTCCTTCAAACTGCCGGCGGTATAGCTCTTCAAGCTTGTCGAGGCCGTAAGCGATAATTCCGTAAGGACTTTCCCCTCTGAAGCCGCCATGTTCAACTATCAGCATCTCTTCATAAATTTGCAGCGACGGACCGGTTGCATGGCCGATGTCAAAATCATCATGGATTTTTTCGCTAAATTGTTCTTCCCCGGTTTCGATATCCCGTACAGTTAAAAATAGTTCTCCGAAAGGTTGGTCTTCTTCTGGTTTAGGCTCCTTAAAATGGAAATAAAACGCCCTTTCCCCGATAAGCAATAAATCGGTGGTGCCTGGTTTGGGGCCGAACTGAAAGGTGCTGTCATGCTCCCATTCAGCTTTCAACTGCAACTGCTTTGCTTCCGCTAATTCTTCTGGTTTCTCAGGTTCTTCCGGCTTACATCCGGCAATGATTATCGATGCTGCAGCTATAATAAGCAAACCGGGAAAGGCTGCTAAAACTGTTCTTGTTTTATATAAACCTGCTATATACAAAAGAATACCCCCTCATTTGCTAATTAAATCGTAAAAGTTTTGGGCTGAAAAAGTCAAGTTTTAGATTTTGCATTCACAAGGGACCAGGAAGCTGGAGAAAAATTTTATGCTTGAGTTTAAAGTTGACATTAAAAGACTATCCAGGCGAGCACCACGATTAAGCTGATAAAAATCTTTTAAACCTACAAATAGCGGTAAAAGACAAGATTTAGTCACTATGGATAGAACCCAGAATTCATAATGAATAGTAGAATTCAAAATTAAAGCACTTTTTACTTGTATTTTGACGGTAAACTTGCTATTATATCGATAGGAAAAATATAAAATTTTGAGAGGGTGAAAGCTGATGTCTTTAAGTAATCGCCGTGGTTTTACTGTGCTGGTAACTGTGTTGGCCGTTTTTATCTTTATGCTGGGGATCGGTGGATGTGATTCACCTGATGAGGATGAAGCGGTTGTAGAAGAGACCGAGGAAGTTGAAGCTGTCGAGGAAGCAGAGGAGGTCGTGGAAGAAGCGGAGGAAGAGGATGACACCATTAAAGAGGCTGATGTCGATGCAGATGCTGAAGCAATAGACCTTGATGAATGGAGAAATCCAACCGACCTGGCCACGTTGATCAGCCTGTTCGAAGAGCTGGAATGGAGCTGGGCTACTTTTGAAGACGGCATTGAAACAGAGACTTTTGTGATCAATTATTCTTTCCTGGGCAGTGAAACTGTTGACGGTGTTGAAACCGATCTGGCTGAAATAACTTTTGAAGATCAACAATTAAGAGTTTGGATTGATGGGCAGGGGAATGTAGCGCAGGCAGAAATTGACGGTGAGGTTTTACCGGGCGAGTATGCCGATGTGATGATGGACGGAATGTTGATGTCGCTTTTCTGGCCATTCTGGACGATAGATGAGTTCGGGGTCGAGGAAATGATAACTGAGCCGACCCCGGGTGTAAATTGGAGTGAAGTATCTACCGAACAGGTCCAGTTTAACGGTGTGGGAGCGGAAGTAACCCGGCTGCAGCTTGACCTGGGACCGCCGGCAACCCCTGAAGGGGAAGAAGCTTCGGTGGTCTGGGCAATTGCTGACTTTGGCGGTGAATTTCAAATGTTGACGGAATGGAGTGTCGAAGAAACAGAAGTTGATGATTTCTCCTTCACGATGAATGTAAACAAGGTTGTCCCCCGGTAATAAATCCACCGGAAGGATATATGATTTACAGCCTTATTTAAACCCCGCTGGCCGGGCTTAAAGCACTTCAAGCAAAAGCGTCTCCGGCGGGGTTTTTTACTGGAAAAAGCAGGGGCCTTATAAAGGCTAAAAAATGATCCAACCTAAAATACGGCAAGTCTGAGTAATAGCAAACAGTTAATAGTGATTAAGCTTATCACAGCACTCTTACCGGCAGTAATTACCCTCTGCAAGTAAGAAATTGATTAAACTTAATTAATTTGTTGTCGACCGGCATTCCCGGTGGTATAATGCTACGGGAATGTTGAAAGAGTAACCTTGTCATGGAGGGCCATTGATTGAAACCGGAAAACATCAGGAATTTTTGTATCATCGCTCATATTGACCACGGTAAATCGACCCTGGCCGACCGGCTGTTGGAAATGACCGGCACTTTAAGCGCCAGGGAAATGAAAGAGCAGGTCCTCGATCAGCTTGATTTAGAAAGGGAGCGGGGCATTACCATTAAACTGCAGGCTGTGCGCC
>PUKR01000098.1 GCA_003552365.1 Syntrophomonadaceae bacterium | reverse complement strand
CCTGTCCCACACTCACCACGTAAAAGCACACAGGCAGGGGTAGCTGCTACATGCCTGGCCCTTTCAATGGTTTCCAGTACCTGTTCGCTTTTGCCAATAATATCATCGAAATTATAGCGAGTCTCAAGCTCTCTCACCCGGCGGCGGGTGCGTTCGAGCTCTTCCATGACCCAGCGCAGCTCGGAAATATCATGAATAACCCCCACGCTGCCCCTTAAACGCCCCTTGATAATTAAAGGGGCGCAGCTGACGATTACTTCCCGGCGGAAAGGCCCTACCTTCATCCGGACTCCCTTTACCGGCTTACCGGTCTGCAGGACTTTCATATGCACGCTTTCACCTTCGGCAATATCTACTGTGGCGGGCTTGTTTAAAACCTGATCTTCGGTCATCCCGGTAAGCCGGGTATAAGCCCGGTTGATCATGATCCCGATCCCGTTTTCATCAACAACCGAAACTGCATCAGATAAAGAGTCGATTATTGTCTGCAATAGCAGCTTATTCTCACCGGCCGCTTCTAAAATGGATGCTTTTTCTTCTGCCATCAGCACACCACCTTTATCCCAAACCCAGCAGTTCTTCAAACCGGGATTGATCAAGCACTTCCACGCCCAAACTGCGGGCCTTTTCCAGTTTGCTGCCCGGCTCATCACCTGCTACCAGGTAATCGGTATTTCTGCTAACCGAAGAACTTACCTTCCCGCCCCGCTCTTCCACCAGGGCTGCTGCCCGGTCGCGGGTATAGTCTTCCAGCGTACCGCTAAAAACAAAAGTTATTCCCGATAAATCCGGACCCGCAACCTGGCTCGAAACTTCAGCTGCAGGTTCTTTAAAATTCACCCCGGCCAGTTTTAATTTATCAATAACCGGTTTAGTTTCCGGGTTGCGAAAGAAGCCGAGCACCGCCTGGGCAATTTTTGGTCCAATTTCCGGGATCTCGGTCAGGTCGTTCTCTTCTGCATCCTGCAGTATTTCCAGGTCTCCAAATTTTTCTGCCAGCAGACGGGCTGCTTTCTCCCCGACAAAGCTGATTCCCAGTGCAAAAAGCAGGCGTCTCAGCGGCCTTTCTTTGCTTTTTTCAATCGCACCAACCAGGTTGGCTGCTGATTTTTCAGCCATCCGTTCCAGGCCGGCGATCTGTTCTTCTTTCAAGTAGAACAGATCGCCCACATCTCCGGCAAGGCCTTCGTTGTAAAGCATTTCGGCAATAGCCGGCCCCAGTCCGTCAATATCCATGGCCCTTCGTGAAGCAAAATGGACCAATTTTTCTACCAGCTGGGCCGGGCATTTCGGGTTAAGGCAGCGCAGGGCGGCCTCACCACTTAACCGCGTCGTTTCAGTGCCGCAGGAAGGACAGCTGCGGGGCATGGTAAACTCTTTTTCTTCCCCGGTCCGCTCATCCTTCAGCACCCGCAGAACTTCGGGAATTATTTCCCCGGCCTTGTGAATAACTACCGTATCGCCGATTTTTACTTCTTTTTCCTTTATAAAATCTTCGTTGTGGAGGCTCGCCCGCTGCACAACCGAACCGCTTAAGCCAACCGGTTCCAGGATCGCCACCGGGGTTATTGCCCCGGTCCGGCCGACGTTGACCAGGATGTCCTTAACCCTGGTCGTTTTTTCCTCGGGCGGGTATTTATAAGCTATCGCCCAGCGCGGGCTCCTTGCAGTAGTGCCCAGCTCCTTCTGCCGCTGCAGCGAGTTTACCTTAATCACGATTCCGTCGGTTTCATAAGGCAGTTCATCTTTTTTATCCTGCCAGACCTGGCAGTACTGCCATATTTCTTCCGGCCCCCTGGATACATTATAATTCGGGTTAACCGGTAAACGCATTTTTTCCAAATAGCCAAGCACTTCCGCCTGGGTCTCCAGGGCCAGGTTGTGCTCTCCCAAACCATAGAAAAATATCCGCAGGGGGCGTGCCGCAGCCAGACGTGGATCTAGCTGGCGCAGGGAACCGGCGGCGGCGTTGCGAGGATTGGCAAAAAGCATTAAACCCTGCTCTTCCCTTTGCCGGTTAAGCTGCCTGAAAGCTTCCCGGTTAATATAAACCTCACCCCGTATTTCTAAAGTTAAAGGTTCCGGCAACTGGAGGGGAATCTGTCTGATCGTGCGCAGGTTTTGAGTAATATCTTCACCGGTGTATCCGTCGCCCCTGGTGGCACCGCGTACAAAAGTACCATTTTCGTATTGAAGGGAAACTGCCAGGCCGTCAAATTTTAACTCGCACAAATACTCCAAGGTATCCAGACCGCTTAGCCTGCGTACGCGATTATCAAATTCAAACAAATCCTCCCGGTTAAAGGCATTGTCCAGGCCAAGCATGGGGACTTTGTGTTCCAGTGGTTCAAATGCTTCCAGTGGTTCTCCGCCGACCCGGTTTGTAGGTGAATCTTCATCCCACAGTTGAGGGTATTTCTTTTCAAGTTCCTGCAACTCGCGCATTAAGCGGTCGAATTCATGGTCGTCAATTAGAGGTTGATCGAGGACATGATACCGGTAATTATGATCTTCAATTTCTTTGCGCAGGGTCCGGGCCCTTTCCTGTGCTTTTTCCAGTCCTGCCTGTGTCATAATCCCCTCCACATTATTATACCATCTATCAGCTCAAAAAACATCCGGAACGATTTTAACTTATAGCAATTATCTGATGCATAGTAGCCCGGCAATTCACAACTACTGCCATTGCCCGAAATGAGCCTGCACCAGTCCAAAAGCTGCACGGCTGAGCAGACACTATATTCTTACATCAGGCACCGGACTTTTCCTTAAACTGCTCAAAAATATACCCGGTAATCTCTTCTAACGGATCGCCGGGGGTAAATATTTTATCAGCGCTACCTTTTGCAAGCAGCTCCTCGGTATCTTCTTCGGGAATAATCCCGCCGACTAAAAGCAGGACATCATCCTGGCCGTTTTGCTGCATCAGTTCTTTGATTTTCGGCACCAGGGTCATGTGCGCTCCCGAAAGGATGCTGAGCCCCACTACATCTACGTCTTCCTGCAAAGCTGTTTCTGCTACCTGCTGCGGAGTCTGGTGTAGCCCGGTGTAGATCACTTCCATTCCTGCATCCCTTAAAGCCCGGGCCACTACCTTCACTCCCCTGTCATGTCCGTCAAGTCCCGGCTTGGCTACCAGGACCCTGATTTTTTTGTCACTCATATAAATTCACCCCTTTATCAGTCCAACGTGGTATCATTTGAAGGCAACTAATCTTCAACATAATACAGTCATAGTTTGATCAACCAGCTTCTT
>PUKR01000234.1 GCA_003552365.1 Syntrophomonadaceae bacterium | reverse complement strand
GGACAGGATGGTTATTAACAATCCCGGGCGATTTTTTTTCATTTGCACCGGGGTAAAGTAAACGTCCAGCGCACCGTGCGCCATTACGTTCTCCATTAAATATCCGTATATTTCAGGGTTGAGGTCATCTAAGTTCGCTTCGATTAAAATTATTTCTTCTTCCTGAAGGGGGATACTGCTTTTTTGCGTACCCTTCAACAAGCGCAGATAATTGGCATAACCGGGATCGGTGCTGCCGGCGCCGTAGCCGACCCGGTCAACCCAAAAGTCCGGCACCGGACCGAAACTTTCGGCAAGGGCAACTGCAAGCGCAGCCCCTGTCGGGGTAACCAGCTCGTACCCCCAATCACGGCCTTCAACGGGCACCTTGCGCTTCGCAATAAGCTCCATGGTAGCCGGGGCAGGCAGCGGCAGTATTCCGTGTGCCGTATTCACCTCTCCTCTCCCGGCAGGCAGGGGTGAACAGTAGATACGGTCAATACCCAGTAAAAAGATTGCCGCGCATGTGCCGACAATATCGATGATCGAATCTAGCGCCCCCACTTCGTGGAAGTGAACCTTTTCGATAGAAGTATCGTGCACGGCTGCTTCGGCTTCGGCCAAATGCCCGAATACTGCTTTACTATTAGTTTTTACCGGTTGGGGAAGTTCGGATTGGTTAATAATATCCACTATGTCGCCAAGGTGCCGTTTGACCGGCTGTTCTTCTTCAATATTCACCAGGGCGCGGGTCCCGCCTATACCGCCCCGCTTTACTTTTTCCGCCTCCAGGGAATAACCGCCGAGATTCAATTTTTTTAGCATCTCCCGGAGGTCTGGTAGCTTAACCCCGCACTCCAACAAAGCCCCGAGGGCCATATCGCCGCTGATCCCGCTGTAACAGTCAAGATAAAGAATATTTACATTGTCCGGATCGTTATCCATAATCGCCGTTCATTCCTTTTTCAACCTCAAACTTAATCATTCACCGGCTGCTTTTTCTCCGGTTTTGTTGATTAAAGCAGCTATGTAACCTGCACCGAAACCGTTATCTATATTTACTACCGCCACACCGGTTGCGCAGCTGTTCAGCATTGTAAGCAGGGGCGCCACCCCGCCAAAATTTGCCCCGTAACCTACACTGGTAGGCACCGCTATTACCGGGCAGGCGGCCAGCCCTCCGATAACACTGGCCATGGCACCTTCCATCCCTGCAACTACTACTATTACCCGGGCTTTGCTTATCTTATCCCAGTTGTCGAAGAGGCGATGGATCCCCGCTACCCCGACATCAAAAAGTCGCTCCACGTAGCTACCGATTAATTCTGCAGTTAGTGCTGCTTCTTCGGCTACGGGGATATCGGCTGTCCCTGCCGAAGTAACCACCACATATCCTGCAGGTTTGACCTTATCTCCGCCTCGCAGCACTATCGATTTTGCTTCCCGGTGATATTCTGCCCGGGGGTGTCCGGCCTTAACCGCCTCGAACACTTCGGGTTCAGCGCGGGTGGCCAGGACCGTTCCGCCTGAAGCGGCAAGCCGTCCAAATATCGCTGCCACCTGCTCGCTGGTTTTTCCGGGGCAGTAAATCACTTCGGGGAAACCGCGCCTGAGGTAACGTTGGTGATCTACCCTGGCAAAACCGATATCTTCGTACGGCAGTGACTGCAGGCGTTCGGCAGCTTTTTCTATGCTTAAAGTTCCTTCCTGGACCGCTTTTAAAAGTTCCTGTAAAGATTTCTGGTTAATTTTTTATATCCCTCCCGGGAACTGTTTAATAGATTATAACATACCGGGAGATTTTGCAAGTAAAGGAAAAACTAAGATTGTTATCGAAAGTATATGCATACTGCCGTATTGAAAGGGGAATCAGGTCATGATTGTTGAATTTGACGGGAAAAAACCCAGCCTCCATCCAAACTGTTTTATTGCTCCAACTGCGAGCCTTATCGGAGATGTGGTCGTTGAGGAAGGAGCGAGTATCTGGTTCGGGGCTGTGTTAAGAGGTGATTTCGGGAGAATTACAGTGAAAAAAGGGAGCAGTGTCCAGGATAACGTGGTGGTTCATATCATCCCGGAGTGTGAAACCATCATCGGTGAAAACGTTACAATCGCCCACGGTGTGGTGCTGCACGGCTGCCATATCGACAGGGGAGCGGTTGTTGGCATGAACGCTGTCGTCCAGGATTTTTGCCGTATCGGCGAAGAAGCTATGATCGCCGCCGGCAGCGTGGTCCCTTCCAACATGGAAGTTCCGCCGCGCCACCTGGCCGCGGGGTCGCCGGCCAAAATTAAAAAAGAAATAACCGGCAATTCTCTGATGTGGATCTCTCAAAGTGCATCCATGTACCAGGAGCTGGCTAACCGCTATATTGAGCAGGGACTGGGCATTAAGCTTTAAACTATCAAAGCTTGTTTTATTTAGACCAGAAGGGGCTGTTCATTAAAGCTGCCCGCCATTTCTCACGCAGATCCGGGTAACGGGCTGCCAGTTCATCGGTCAACTCTTCCATTTCGGTCCGCTTGGTTTTATGGCTGACCGGGCAGGGATTTTTCACTACGGGAAAGTTCTCGCGCCTGGCCAGGGCAATAAGCGTCTGCTCCGGCAGTTGGACCAGGGGGCGGATCTGGTAAAGATCGGCCCGGTCCAGGTAGGTTACCGGCTTAAAAGTATCCATCCTGCCGGTATAAATCAGGTTAAGCATGAAAGTACTGATCGCATCGTCAAGATGATGTCCCAGGGCTACCTTGTTGCAACCAAGTCCGAGGGCCGCCTGGTGAAGTGCACCGTGACGCATATTAGCACACAGGGCGCAGGGGTTCTTTTCCCGGCGGCGCTCGAATATGATCTTGGAAATAGCTGTTTCTTCAACATGGAAATCAACCTTTAAGTTGTCGGCCAGCTCTTTTAAGGGAACCAGGTCAACTTCCCAGCCAAGGTGAACGTAGATTGCTTTTAGATTAAAATCGAACGGGGCATGACGTTTAAAAATATCCAGGATGTAAAGCAGGGCTGCACTGTCTTTCCCTCCCGACAGGCCAACCGCAACCCTGTCACCGGGATCAATCATTTTAAAATCATAAATTGTCCTTTTAACCCGGGTTAAAAACCACTTACTGTCACTGCGGCGCAAAAACTTTGCAATCCTTTCTTAAATCAGCTTTAATTTCATAGCATTGTTATAGTAATTATTATATCATTCCTTGCCTCATCTTATTAAATTAATAAATACAAGTAAACCTAAATCATTGTTAAGCGCAACTTCTGAGATCAAGCG
>PUKR01000160.1 GCA_003552365.1 Syntrophomonadaceae bacterium | reverse complement strand
TTCTTATTATACTGCAGTGCTAAGTAATGCTCAGGATATGGCCCAGCTTGGTTTTCTTGGTTGTTAAGTACTTACAGTTGTACTCACAGGGCTCGGTTTCCAGGGGAACCCTTTCGACAATGTTAAGGCTATACCCTTCCAGCCCCTTAATTTTGCGGGGATTATTGGTTAATAACTTTATGTTTTTCAAGCCCAGATCGACCATGATTTGGGCGCCAATCCCGTAATCGCGCAAGTCCACTCCAAAGCCAAGCTCTTCATTAGCCTCCACGGTATCCTTGCCTTTATCCTGCAATTCATAAGCCCTTATTTTATTTAATAACCCTATCCCGCGGCCTTCCTGGCGCATGTAAATGAGGACTCCCGATCCGTTGTCGGCAATTTTTTTCATCGCCTGGTTGAGCTGGTTACCGCAGTCGCAGCGCAGGGAATTAAAAACATCACCGGTAAGGCATTCTGAGTGAACCCGCACCAGGGTGGGCTCTTCAGGGTTAATCTCCCCCATAACCAGGGCCAGGTGGGTTAAGCGATCGACACTATTCTCGTATGCAACCAGTTTAAAGGTACCAAATGCCGTAGGCATTTCAGCCCTGGCCGATGGCCAGACCAGTTTTTCTTTTTTGATCCGGTAATTAATTAAATCGGCGATGCTAATCAACTTCAGGTTGTGGGTCTTGCAAAACTCTATCAACTGGGGCAGGCGGGCCATGCTGCCGTCTTCATTGATTATTTCACAGATCACCCCGGCGGCACCAAGCCCGGCAAGAGACGATAAGTCCACTGCCGCCTCAGTGTGCCCTGCTCGCCTGAGAACCCCGCCCGTTTTCGCTTCCAGGGGAAAAATATGGCCCGGTTTTTGCAAATCTTCAGGCTTTGTTTCGGGGTCGATAAGCGCTTTAATGGTCTGGGCTCTTTCAAAGGCGGAAATACCGGTGGTGCAGGAACCGGCGTCGACCGAAACGGTAAAAGCCGTGCAGTGGGTATCGGTTTTATTGGTTACCATCTGGGGTAAGTCCAGCTCCGCTACCCGTTCCTCTGTAAGGGGGGCACAAACAAGCCCACGGGCATAGCGGATCATAAAATTGACTGCTTCGGGGGTTACCATGGAAGCGGCCATAACCAGGTCACCTTCATTTTCCCGGTCTTCATCATCGACAACCACAACCATGCGCCCTGCTTTCAAATCCTCAATCGCTTCTTCAATGGTGTTAAATGCCATCTCGGTCACTCCTTGTCGCTAGAGGTATCCTTTTTCCTGTAAAAAAGAGATACTGATCTCCTGTTTTTTTGTCTTTTCGCCCTCAAAACGGGCAATTAGCATTTTTTCAACATATTTGCCAATCATATCTACTTCTAAATTGATCCTGCTCCCTGCTTTTTTCAAGCCCAGGGTGGTGTGCTCGGCCGTGTGTGGAATAACACCTACCGAAAAATTGTTTTCCTCCACATCTACCACAGTCAGGCTCACCCCGTCTAAGGCTACCGAGCCTTTGGGCACAATATAACGGAGCAGATCAGGAGGGGCCTCAAGTGTAAGGAACAGCGCTCCTCCCTGTTTTTGCCGTACAGAAAGGGTTGCCATGGCATCCACATGCCCGCTGACCATATGACCGCCCATCCGGTCGCCCAGGGCCATAGAACGCTCAAGGTTAACCGGATCTCCTACCGCCAGTTCTTGAAGATTTGATTTTTCAAGGGTTTCGGGCATAGCCCAGGCAGTAAAACTGTCCGGTCCGGCATCTGTTACAGTCAGGCAGGGGCCATTAACGGCGATGCTATCCCCTATATTCAAGTCTGAAAGGACATCACCTGCTCCAACTACCAGGGCGGCGCCTCCGGTAGATCTGCTGAAACGGCGGACAACGCCGAGTTCTTCAATTAGTCCTGTAAACAAATACTTCACCATCCGCTAAAATATCTTTATTTTGAATGTTGACTGCTCACAACTGATTCCCGTTCACTTGCTTTTCCGGAAACCGGGTAGCCGATCAGTAAAAGATCGCGGTCAAACTGTTTCATCTCAACATTTTCCACCGACCAGGCCTGGGTCAAAGAAGCAATCCCGCTGCCTGAAAAAGCAGTGGGGCTTTTTTGCCCGCCGATGATAATCGGGGCAATGAAAAGGAACAACTTATCGACAAGACCGTTTTCAAGCAAGCTGTAATTTAAGTTGCCTCCGCCTTCAACCAGGATAGTGGTCAATTCACGTTCAGCAAGCTTATTCAACAGGGCTTTAACATTAACCCAACCCTCTTGTGAAGGCAGGACCAGCACCTCAACACCCTTTTGTTCAAGCACCCGGCATTTTTCCTCGGGAGCCTTTTCAGTAACAGCCAGGATTGTCTTGGACTGGGAACCGCTTTCTATAAGCCGGGCGTCTATTGGAAGCCGGGCAGTACTGTCAACAATTACTTTAACGGGATCCTTGCCTCCCTCACCCTCCATCCTGGTTGTCAACCTGGGATTGTCTTTAAGGACGGTATGGATGCCAACCATAATTGCATCGCTGCTGTCCCGCAGGCGGTGGACAAACTGGCGTGATTTCTCACCGGTTATCCACTGCGATTCTCCGCTCATGGTGCCAATCTTGCCGTCCATGCTCATTGCAACTTTAATCCCCACGAATGGCAAACCGGTGGTCATGTACTTTATAAAAGCTTCATTAAGACGGCGGGCCTTTTGCTCCAGGATACCGACCGTAACAGTGATTCCAGTTTCCGTTAAGCGTGTAAAGCCGCGCCCTGAAACCAGGGGGTTTGGATCTTCCATCGCCGCTACTACCCGGCTGATGCCGGCCTTAATAATTGCTTCGGTGCAGGGTCCGGTTCGTCCCTGGTGGGAGCAGGGCTCAATATTTACATATAAAGTAGCGCCTTTTGCTTTTTCACCCGCCTTTTTGAGGGCAATCACCTCTGCATGGGGCTGGCCGGCAGCCTGGTGAAACCCTGTGCCCACTACTTCTGAATCCTTGACGACAACTGCTCCAACCATCGGGTTGGGACTGGTGCGTCCGCGTCCCTGGCGGGCCAAATCCAAAGCCATCCACATAAAGCGATCATCGGCATCCAAAAAACTCACCTCTTAAGTAAAAATAATAAAACCCTGCACGCCGCCTAAGCATCAGGGTCTTTTCAAGGGTAAAATCATGGCTTTTTAGCCGTTTCTTCTCCCTTCCAGACTATACTGTCGGCTCCGGATTTGCACCGGATCTGCCCCCTGAGGGCTCGCGGGCTTAAAGTTGTCAAGAGAACCGTCCCTTTGACATT
>PUKR01000087.1 GCA_003552365.1 Syntrophomonadaceae bacterium | reverse complement strand
CGTTCAATTTATGAACATTAAAAATAAGCAAGCCTGGAGGAATGATGGTTAAAAAAATTGCTATTCTTGGTTCAACCGGTTCAATCGGCAAACAAACCCTGGAAGTAATCGAAGAGTTGGGCTCCGGGTATGAAGTGGTGGCATTAACAGCCGGTATAAACGATCAACTGCTTGGTGAGCAGGTTGAAAAGTTCAGGCCTGAATTAGCCGTGTTAAGCGAAGCAGAAGCGGCTAAAAGACTTTCCAACCGGGCAAACCTTCCTGGGTGTAAGGTTGAAGGAGGTAGGGAGGGTCAGCTCACGGCAGCTACCTGGCCTTCTGCCGACCTTGTGGTAATGGCCCAGGTTGGTTTCAGCGGGTTTGAACCACTGGTTGCAGCCCTTGAAGAAGGTAAAACAGTTGCGCTGGCCAACAAGGAATCCCTGGTGGTGGGAGGCGAGATTTTAAAACGCCTTGGTCTTCTTGATCAGGGAAAAATATTGCCTGTCGACAGTGAACACTCGGCAATTTGGCAGTGCCTGGGCTGCAGTTCGCCCGGGCAGGTTTCCCGTGTTTTTCTGACCGCTTCCGGTGGCCCGTTTTTTGGCCGGGATCAAAAAGCCCTGCAGGAGGTCAGGCCGCAGCAAGCCTTAAAACATCCCAATTGGGATATGGGCGGCAAGATAACGATTGATTCGGCCACCATGATGAACAAGGGGCTTGAAGTGATTGAAGCAATGTGGCTATTTGGGTTGAGCCTCGAACAAATAAAAGTTGTCATCCACAGGCAAAGTATAGTACATTCTATGGTAGAATATATTGACGGATCTATTTTAGCCCAGATGGGAATGCCGGATATGCGTCTGCCTATCCAGTATGCCCTGACTTATCCGGAAAGAGAGTTTAACCGGTTTGAAAAATATGATCCTTTTGGGAAAAAACTTGACTTTGAACAACCGGACTGGGATAATTTTCCCTGCCTGGGACTGGCTTATGATGCGGCACGAACCGGCGGAACAATGCCCGCCGTTCTTAATTGCGCAAACGAGGTGGCCGTTGAACATTTTTTAAGGGAAAGAATTAGCTTTACCGATATTCCAGCGGTGATCGAAAGGGTTATGTCCAGTCACGAAACCGTACATAACCCTGAAGTGGAAGATGTTCTGGAGGCGGACCGGTGGTGCCGCCGCCAGACGAAGAATTTGATTGATCAATTTTATTACGGGGATGTAAAGGGAAGGTGAATCATCGATGCAGACGATGCTTGCTGCTATTTTTGTTTTTGGCCTGCTGATCCTGGCACATGAACTGGGCCATTATTTTGTTGCGCGCGCCACCGGGGTCAGGGTATTAGAACTGGCAATCGGCTTTGGTCCCAAGTTAATTGGTTGGACCAGGAATAACATAGATTATTCTCTGAGAGCGGTACCTCTGGGTGGATTTTGCCGGATGCTGGGTGAAGACCCGGAAGAAGCCGGACAATCGGATAGTTTCCCGCAGCAGTCCATCCCGGTCCGGGCTTCGGTTTTGCTGGCCGGATCATTAATGAACCTGGTCCTTGCCGTAATTGTCTTTTTTATAGTTTTCTTCTTCCTGGTAGGAGTTCCCGGTGAAACTACCCGGCTTGGGTATATCGTGGAAGAGTCACCCGCCCAGGAAGCCGGCCTGGAGGCCGGAGATGTAATTAAAACTGTTGACGGTGAACCGGTTGAAAAATGGGAGCAGGTTTTAACTGCCATATCTGCAAGGCCCGAAGAACAGGTTGCCCTGGAAGTGGAACGGGAAGGGGCAGTTAGTGAATACCGGATCGAAACAGAAGCGGAAGCCGAAACCGGCAGGGGAATTATCGGCATTGGACCGCAGATGCAGCGCTATAATTTTATCAGTTCACTGCAGAGCAGCTTTCAGCAGTTTTCAATGTTCATTGCTGCCATCTACCAGGCATTTTTTGGCGATGCTCCCTTAGATGTAGCCGGTCCGGTGGGGATCGTCCATACTATAGGGGAAGTGGCCCAGGTAGGGTTTGCCAACCTGCTAGTTTTAACCGGTTTAATCAGTATCAACCTGGGTATTATCAACCTGCTGCCAGTACCTGCTCTTGATGGGGGAAGGCTGATGTTCCTGGTGGTGGAAGCGATCCGCGGACGCCCGATAGAACCGGAAAAAGAAGGATTGGTTCACTTCATCGGGTTTGCCGTCCTGATTATGCTAATTTTGATGGTCACTTACCAGGATATTATCAGGTTTATTATTTCACCTTCGAATTAGGGTAGCAGGATGAGTTTTGTCGGGTCAATTTAGATTATAATAAACAATATAGTAAACAAGGATTGTTTTTCACTTTTTGTTTAAACGGTGTCATGGCTGGCATTGCAGTTGAAGATATCTATAAAACCAAGCGTAAAGCAGGTCAGCTGAGAGGTTCTTACTTAAATGGACAGAATTATACGCAAACAAACTGTGCAGGCCAGGGCTGGCAATGTAATCATTGGGGGAGATGCCCCGGTGGTTGTTCAATCTATGACCAATACAAAAACAGCCGATACAACCGCAACCCTGGAACAAATTAACAGGCTTAATGAAGCCGGTTGCGAACTAATCCGCCTGGCGGTTCCCGATCTTCAGTCAGCGCAGGCCTTTTCGAAGATAGCGGCGGAGAGCCCGCTACCGCTGATTGCAGACATCCATTTTGATGTCAACCTGGCTTATGAAGCTCTGGAAAACGGGGCAGTGAAGGTGAGGATCAACCCGGGCAACATTGGCGGGAAAGACAGGTTGATCGAACTGGCCCGGAAAGCGGAACAGACGAAGGCGGCAATCCGGGTCGGGGTAAATGCCGGTTCGCTGGAAAGAAATATATTGAACAAGTATGGTGGGGCTAAAGCCGAAGCCCTGGTTGAGTCAGCACTTGGTTACCTGGAAGTGTTTGAACAGGAAGGTTTTACTAACCTGGTGGTATCCCTGAAAGCATCGGACGTATTTACCAGTATAGAGGCTTACCGGTTATTTTCAAAAGAAAAAAATTATCCCCTCCACCTGGGAGTTACCGGAGCCGGCCCTTTTGAAGCAGGGCTGATCAAAGGAGCAGTAGGGATTGGAACCTTACTGGCTGAAGGAATAGGAGATACCCTCAGGGTTTCTCTCACCGCTCCACCCGAGGAAGAAGTGCGGGTGGCCAGGCAGATCTTGCAGGTACTTGGGCTGAGGAGATTCACACCTGAACTGATCTCCTGTCCGACCTGTGGTCGCTGTGAAATTGACCTTTTGTCGCTGGCCGGCAAAGTGGAAAGTATTTT
>PUKR01000103.1 GCA_003552365.1 Syntrophomonadaceae bacterium | reverse complement strand
CGTCGTCATATCATCGGGATCGTATGCAGCGACCCATTTGATAATCCTATCAGCGTCCTCTTTGCTGATTTTTCCTTGCTCGGCGTTCCGGCGGACCGATTCTTTTCTCTCATTCAACTTCCGGCGATAGTCCGTCATGATAACCAATACAATACAACCAACCACCTTGTAGCTTTTGGACTTTCCTAAAGGTAGTCGTAATAGTCTATCACACTACGCCTACTACTTTTAGCAAAGTCTCACGCGGTGTGACGGAACCACGGCCGGAAAAGTGGGATCGGATAACCGAATACGAAAACCTGCATAACTACATGAGAGATATGTACCAACAACCGGGCGTCGCGGATACTGTAAATATGGCTCATATTACAGAACACTACGCGTGCCCAATGTCGCCGCAACTACATACTCACAATCCTGAGGATGTTGACCTTGGATTGAATGAAGAACACAACCGCGGTGAATTGACCAACGTGCCGGCTCTCAAGCCGCGGGATTAATCACCAAAAGAAAACGTCGCGTCGTTATCGGATATCTTCGCGGCGATAATGAGTATCGCATTCACTGCAGTACCACGTTGGTCGTTCCATTCCGGGGTATCGCTCGAAGAAACCCCCTTCAATCAGATCGGCTGCCGTTGAGACTTCTGTCACGGCACCACATTCCTCGCACACCTTCTTATCTGGCAGGATAGATATACGGCTTTTGACTGTTTGGTGAGCGTTGCGTGCCGTCTCAACCGCTTTGTCGGCAGCCTCGTCAAACGTTGGTAGATCCATCTTAGTCACCCCCATTGTGTTGCTC
Organism: Syntrophomonadaceae bacterium; assembly: GCA_003552365.1. Lineage (GTDB taxonomy): Bacteria > Bacillota > Dethiobacteria > DTU022 > DTU022 > B1SED10-74M. The sequence goes on along the minus strand of PUKR01000103.1, from coordinate 2,499 downwards.
AATTTGTTGTTGCGACGGCTCTGGTGCCGGGTGAACTGCCGTTACACCTTGCTTAAACACAAGTTGGATATCGCCGTCAAATTCGGCCGTGTCGGCGTTCTCAACAATGACCGTATCACCGACGTAATCATCAAGCTCGTCTATTCGATTCCATGCGATAAGGTCAATCGCACTACTGCCGTTGACCAACGTGCCTTTGATACTCGGGGCATTCTCGCCGTCCGGGTAATCCAGAACGGTTAGGTCGCCTTTGATTGTTGGGTAGCCGGTCGGATCGTCCGCAACGTCATGGATCGATACGGGATTGAATCGGTCGTTGTGTTTCAGTTGGTTCTCGGCAGATTCAACGCCAAAGGCTTCCGGCTCGAAGGCGTCAACAAGTTCGTCCGCGTCGGATATACTAATCCGCACACAACGGTTGAGCGGCGGGGTGTTTTGCGAAGCTGTCACAACGTAACTATCTGGATCGTCGGCCGCGTCGCTAATCCGTGCCTTGTAGTCGCCCGCACTACTCAAGAGGTCGTCACTACGAACGTCATGGTCGCGGGCGTACTTCCGTACCTTATCGAATGCAGTGGGTAGATGAATCGCTAATTCAGCGTTTGACTTTCCCGCATTCACTACTTTGTAGTGGTCGGCGTTGACAAGGTAGCCACTACTCGCGGCACGACTGATTATCCCGAGCAACCGATCCAAGTGAGATGTATGGATCGCACCCGTGCCACTTTGAGCGACATACTGGATTGACTGATTAATGTTATTTGTAGTGACGGGCGTAGAATCGGGGTCAAGGCCCATATCGGACGCAAAGGCACGGTATAGCGTTGTGCCGAATTTGATAGTCTGGAACCCTTGAATCACCATATCATCAAGTCCGGTGTGCCCCTCGCCAAGCAGCTCCAATATCTCGCCGCGGCACGCTTCCCACGCGTCTTTTAGTTCGGTCGGCGACCGTTGTAGCACCCACCGATAGTATGCCGCTGCATGGTCCGTAAGGTCGTATCCATCGTACCACGTCCCATTAGCCTCGCCGCCGACCAAACGCGCGTACGCCTCTTGCTCGGGCGTCTCACCAACCGTCACGTCACGCTTGAAAACGGTGAGAATAGTTCGGCGTTCTTCTGCAGGGCCTTCAATCGGTTGCTCACCCGAGATACACACCGGGGCTTTCAGGTGGTACGTGTCAACGCCCATATCCGCCCGTCCTTTGGTCACAATGCCGCCGCGGGTTGACGCTCGAAGGTTGCTATGTAGTTCGTTCAGATTGTACTCTCGCATTTCTGCCGGTTTGTATTCATCAAGGATAACGGGCAACGCGTTTGATGACGCGAACATCCTCATGATGGAAAACGGGGTTGCCTTCGCTTCGGGCATTTCCTCGTCAACGCCGAACGCGCGCCAGAGCGTTTCCAGAGTGGTCGTTTTTCCTGAACCCGTATCTCCCAACACATTCAAGATGTTAAACTCGCCTTCCCACTGCTGGATGTACGGGCGGAATGGTGCCGCGTAGAACCACCCCACAACCGGCAGGAACCGCTCGGCGTTGCGTGTTTGGGGTAAGAGTCGTAATATCTCTTGAACCGTCTCACGGTCGTACTCGTCGCCCGTTGACGGCGTCAATCCGAACGCGTTGGCAAGTGGGGTATTGATATCCGTAAAGACGGTTTGGGGATCGTCCGACCAACCGGCTGCAGTGAGTGATCCATCAGGTGTTACCCACTCGTCGCCGTGCAACCCGAGTAGCTTGGTGCCTTTACGATCCTTCGCTTCTTGAGTGCCTACAAATTCCTTGATACGGTTGAGGTCTTTTTGCGATCCGTCAAAGGTCGCCGTCCAACCGTCTAACACTTCTCGGCGAAACTTCCGCAAGTCGTTGAATACAACCGGCTCGCAAGTCACGCTATACGCTTCGCCGTTGGCTGGATGTATCTGCAGGTGATACTCTCGCGTGCCGTCGTCATGCGTCAACCGGCTTAGTGTCTCAATCTGGAAGTTCGTTATTTGCTCATGGTAGCCTTCGCCGTCGTCACTCGTCGGCGGGTGCCACTTTGCATAACCACCGTTCACCGGCTCGAAGCCTGCAGGTGCCGTAATATCCGTATCTACAGTACCCTTTTGCGTGGGTGAACCCTTGGGGTTCGGCGGCGACCAACCGGCTTCTTTCGCCTTGTGTATCAACGTCGCAACCGTCACACCCGAGCCGCGGGAAGCGTCCGACCAAATCGCTTTAATCGTCCGCTCGGCGTCGGCGTCATACTTCTCGCCTTTGCGCGACCATGATTCAAACATGGATCGCCCGCGACTTCCGCTATCGTAGTCATGAACTGCATACCCAAGGCGGACCCATTCCGCATGTGGGATATCTGGATTGATTGAACCAAGGGCATTCTCAACGTGGGAATCCTCAAGCCACTCGCCGCCGTCGTACTCGTCACTACTCTCGTCTTTCAGTCGGGGTGGTTCCCCGCGTAGTTCTCTGTAGGCTTCAAACAACCACGG
>PUKR01000268.1 GCA_003552365.1 Syntrophomonadaceae bacterium | reverse complement strand
TTACCCCGATTGCGATCGAAGAAGGGGTCCGCTTTGCTATCCGCGAAGGCGGGCGCACCGTAGGCGCCGGAGTAGTCACTTCGATTGAAGAATAAGTAATTTGATTTTATTAAACTGAGGAAAGCGATGAAGTAAGAGGTTGCCGGGTTAAACCGGGAAATTTTTACGGAGCAGCTCTGATTTAATCAGGCGATAAGGAGGGTTTGTCCATGACTAACCAAAAAATCAGGATCAGGTTGAGAGCTTTTGATCACCAATTGTTGGACCAATCTGCCGGTAAAATCGTTGATACGGCGCGCCGTACCGGAGCCGATGTTTCCGGCCCGGTCCCTTTACCGACAGAAAGAAGCCTATATACGGTCATTCGGGCGCCGCATAAATATAAAGACTCCCGGGAGCAATTCGAAATGCGCACTCATAAGCGTCTGATTGACATATTAGAACCTGCACCGAAGACAATCGATGCTTTAATGAGGCTTGATTTGCCTGCCGGTGTTGACATTGAGATTAAGCTCTAGTTAAAGTGGCGGGAGGTGCCTTAAGATAATGGATAAAGCAATTCTGGCGCGAAAAGTTGGAATGACACAAATTTACGACGAACAGGGCCGGGTAATTCCGGTGACAGTTCTGGAAGCCGGGCCTTGCCGGGTAGTTCAGGTTAAAAACATGGACAAAGATGGCTACAACAGCATTCAGCTCGGCTATAAAGATAAAAAAGAGAACCGGGTAAACAAACCTTTAAAAGGACACTTCAGGCGAGCGAAAGTCAAGCCGATGCAATACCTGCGTGAATTCCGGGTTAGTGATCCCGCAAATTACAGCCCAGGGCAAGAAATAAAAGTTGACAGCTTTGCGGTTGGTGAAAGTGTTGATGTCAGCGCAACCGCCAAGGGCAAAGGATTTGCAGGCTCGATTAAAAAAATGGGATTCGGGAGAGGCCCTAAAACGCACGGTTCTCACTATTACCGCGGTCCCGGTTCGCTGGGAGCAGTCGATGCAGCGAGAGTTTTCAAGGGGCGGCCGCTTCCCGGGCGCATGGGCGCCTGGAGGAGAACGGTTCAGAACCTTAATATCGTGGATATTGATGCCGATAAGAATATTTTACTGGTAAAGGGTTCCGTACCCGGCCCCAGGGGCGGCCTGGTGGAAATCAAGGAATCAGTGAAAGGCAAGTAAACGGATAGCCCGGAGAAAGGAGATGCCCTTAAATATGCCTAAAATATCACTATATAACAAAGACGGTGAACAGGTAGATGAAATTGAGATTCAGGCGGGTCTTTTTGGGGCGCCGTTAAATAAAGGAGCTCTCTATCAGACAGCTGTTTCGCAGGCTGCCAGGAGGCGGCAGAAGACAGCTTCCACTAAAGACCGCAGTGAAGTGAGAGGGAGCGGCGCCAAGCCGTGGCCGCAAAAAGGAACCGGGCGCGCCCGGCACGGGTCGGTTCGTTCACCGATCTGGGTTGGCGGTGGCGTAACTTTTGGTCCCAGGCCCCTTGAAAGCAAGAGCAAGGTGCCTAAAAAAATGCGCCGCACGGCCCTTAAGTCTGCCCTGAGCGATAAGGTTAATGAAGGAAAATTGATTGTGATTGATGATTTTGCAGTTGATGAACCGAAAACCAAAAAAATGGTCAGCTTATTAAACCATTTAAACATAAGCGGGGGGACCTTGATTGTCAGTGCCCAAAATGACCAAAACCTGATCATGGCGGCACGCAACCTGCCCAGGGTAAAAACAATTTTGGCCCGTCAGCTTAACGTGCTCGACATTTTGAATTATGATTACCTGGTAATGAGCAAGGACGCCTTGCAGCAGGTTGAGGAGGTGTTCGGCGGATGAAGCAAGCAAGGGATATAATTATCCGCCCCCTGATTAGCGAAAAATCTACCGATCTTATGGAAGATAATAAGTATACTTTTATTGTAGACAGCGATGCCAATAAAATCGAGATCAAACAAGCTCTTGAAGAAATCTTCGGTGTTCAGGTAAAATCGGTAAACACCGCTAACTTTAAGGGCAAAAAGAAACGCCTGGGCCGTTTTCCCGAAGGGAAGACAGCTTCATGGAAAAAGGCGATTATTACTCTGGCCGAAGGCAGCAAACCAATAGAGCTGTTTGAAAGCCGCTAGTAGAAGGAGGGAAATACAATGGCTGTAAAACGTTTTAAACCTACTTCACCGGGGCGGCGGTTTGTCACCGTATCGACTTTTGATGAGATTACCAGAAAGGAGCCTGAAAAATCACTTTTAGCTCCTTTAAGAAAAAAAGCCGGACGAAATGCTTATGGGCGAATGACTGTTCGTCACCGGGGTGGCGGTCACAAGCGCAGCTACAGGATTATTGATTTTAAACGGGATAAAGATGATGTTCCGGCCAAGGTAGCGGGGATTGAATACGATCCAAACCGTTCGGCAAATATCGCCCTGCTGAATTATGCAGACGGCGAAAAGCGCTATATCCTGGCGCCAATGGGCCTAAGACCCGGTCAAAAGGTTGTGTCCGGAAAGAAAGTTGAAGTCAGGCCCGGAAATGCTATGCCGCTGCGTTCAATACCGGTAGGAACATTTATTCACAACATCGAGATGAAACAGGGGTATGGCGGGCAGCTGGCTCGTTCGGCCGGGACTGCTGCTCAGCTGGCGGCTAAGGAAGGTAAAATGGGACATTTAAGGCTGCCTTCCGGCGAAGTAAGGTTGGTACCTCTTGATTGCCGGGCTACAGTTGGCCAGCTTGGCAACGTGGAGCATGAGAACTTAACTATCGGGAAAGCAGGACGCAGCCGCTGGATGGGCAGGCGACCCACCGTGCGCGGGTCCGTAATGAACCCCAGCGATCACCCGCATGGCGGTGGTGAAGGAAGGGCGCCGATTGGCCTGGATAGCCCGGTTACCCCGTGGGGTAAACCGACAATCGGGTATAAAACCCGGAGGAAGAAAAAAGATACGGATAAATATATTGTCCGCCGTCGGAAGAAGTAACCCTAAAAGATTAAGCTGTTTTTAACAGCAGGTGTTACAGGTTTCCGTCTGAAAGGGAGGTTGTAAACAAAGTGTCTCGGTCACTGAAAAAAGGGCCCTATGTAGAGGCCAGTTTGATGAAAAAAATTCAACAGATGAGCGAAAAGGGAGAAAAGAAGGTTGTAAAAACCTGGTCTCGTCGTTCGACAATATTTCCGGAAATGGTCGGACACACCATTGCCGTGTATGACGGCCGACGTCATGTCCCGATATTTATCAGCGAGGATATGGTGGGACATAAGCTGGGAGAATTCGCTCCGACCCGCACCTTCCGTGGGCACGGGCACCATACCGAGCGTTCTACGACCATTAAGTAGGGTAGAGGAGGCAGAATAACTAATGGAAGCAAAAGCACAGGCTCGCTATGTACGCCTGGCACCGCGTAAAGCGAGGGCCGTAATTGACTTGATTCGAGATAAGGATTTGGACGAAGCCTTGAGCATATTGCGTTATACTCCGCGGGGTGCTGCTCCGACCGTGGCCAAGGTGGTTAATTCCGCAGCCGCAAATGCTGAGTATAACCATGAAATGAATCGCGGTGCGCTTTATATTGACAAGGCCTACGTTGATGAGGGCCCTACTATTAAACGGGTCCAGCCGCGGGCGAGAGGAAGGCGAACCCTTATTTTAAAACGCACCAGCCATATTACGGTTATACTCAAAGAAAGAAAGGGGGTCTAGACGACGTGGGACAAAAAGTTAGCCCCATCGGTTTCCGGATTGGAGTTATTCGAGATTGGGATGCACGGTGGTATTCCGGTAAAAATTACAAGCAGCAGCTGCATGAAGACCTGCAGATCAGGGATTACATTCAGAAAACCCTGGAGGGTGCTTCAGTATCCCGGATAGAAATAGAAAGGGCAGCCAACAATGTGCGGATCAATATCCACACCGCTAAACCGGGGATGGTTATCGGCCGGGGTGGCGCCGGAGTCGAAGGGCTGCGTAAGCAATTGGAGAAAGTAACAGATAAGAAAGTGCACATAAATATAATTGAAATTAAGAAGCCTGAAATGGATGCGCAGCTGGTAGCTGAAAATGTTGCTTCACAGCTGGAAAGACGAATTGCATTCAGAAGGGCGATGAAACAGGCTGTTTTCCGTACCATGCGCAATGGAGCCAAAGGGGTAAGAATTGCATGCAGTGGCCGGCTCGGCGGTTCAGAAATGGCTCGCAACGAAAGTTACCATGAAGGTACCGTGCCATTGCAGACTTTGCGAGCCGATATCGATTATGGGTTTGTAGAAGCTAAAACAACTTATGGAAGAATCGGAGTAAAAGTTTGGATTTACAAAGGCGAAATATTACCCCCCAAACCTGGTGAGGAAAAGCCTGCGGAGGAGGTAGACACAAATGTTAATGCCTAAGCGGGTTAAATATCGTCGTCAGCAGCGTGGCCGGTTAAAAGGGCGTTCGAAAGGCGGTACAACAATACAGTACGGTGAATTCGGCCTGCAAGCCCTGGAACCTTCTTGGATTACCAGCCGGCAGATTGAAGCGGCTCGTATTGCCATGACCAGGTCCATCAAACGGGGAGGTAAAGTGTGGATTTGCATTTTTCCTGATAAGCCGGTAACTGAGAAGCCTGCCGAGACCCGGATGGGTAAAGGTAAAGGTTCTCCCGAATACTGGGTGGCCGTGGTTAAACCGGGCCGGATTATGTTTGAATTGGCCGGTGTAAATGATGATGTTGCTAAAGAGGCTATGCGTCTGGCAGCCAGCAAACTGCCGATAAAAACTAAGTTTGTTAAAAGAGCTGAAGCGGGTGGTGTATCTGAATGAAAATGAAAGAAGTCCATGAACTAAATGAACAGGAGCTGGAGAACAAAGTGAAAGAACTGAAGGAAGAACTTTTTAACCTTCGTTTCCAGCAAGCCACCGGTCAGCTGGATAATGTAATGCAGATTAAAGAAGTCCGCCGTAATATTGCTCGTGTAAAAACAGTGCTCAGGGAACGGGCCCTTAGCTGAGCTTAAATAGGAAGGGAGGCCCATTGGTTTGGAGACAAGTAAAACTAAAGTCCGCAGCGGTCGTGTGGTCAGCGATAAAATGGATAAAACAAGAGTTGTAGCGGTGGAGAGGAAAACTCACCACTCCTTGTATGGCAAGACTATTCGCAGGACTAAAAAGTATAAGTTTCATGATGAAAACAATGAATCCCGAGTAGGCGATATAGTAAAGATTATGGAAACCAGGCCTCTGAGCAAGGATAAAAACTGGTGCCTGGTGGAAATTATACGAAAATCGAAGCTGTAGGGTTCTCTTTTCGAAAAGCCTGTCGGGAAGAGGATGAAAGGAGAGGCAACGATGATTCAAACAGAAACCGTCTTAAAAGTGGCTGATAACTCGGGAGCGAAGAAGATCCTGTGTATCAGGGTCCTGGGAGGTTCAAAGCGTAAAGCGGGCCGCATCGGCGATATTTTCGTCGGTTCGGTTAAGGAAGCAACTCCCGGAGGCGGCGTAAAAAAAGGTGATGTTGTCCGGGCTGTTATTGTGCGGACAAAAAGCCGGCTTAACCGCAGGGATGGTTCGCATATTAACTTTGACGAGAATGCAGCAGTTATTATTAATGAATTAAACAACCCGCGGGGGACCCGTATCTTTGGTCCGGTTGCCCGCGAGCTAAGGGAAAAGGACTTTATGAAAATTGTTTCCCTGGCACCGGAAGTAATTTAGTTCTCTAAGTATGGAGGTGGCGAATAACCGGTGGTAAACAAAAAAATGCCCGTACGCCGGGGGGATAGAGTTTTAGTCCTTTCCGGTAAAGATAAAGGTAAAAAAGGTAAAGTTATTTCCACTGAGCCCCGTCAAGGCAGGGTTAAGGTGGAAGGAGTAAATATCATTAAAAAACATGCCAAGCCAACTCAAAGGGTTCCCCAGGGGGGAATCAGGGAGATGGAAGCTGATTTTCCGGCTTCAAGAGTGATGGTTGTTTGCCCGGCCTGCAGTAAGCCGACCCGGGTAGCGAAAAAAACTCTTTCTGATGACCGCCGGGTTCGAGCATGTCGAAAGTGCGGCGAATCGCTGGATAAGTAAGGAGGGTTAAGGCGCAAATATGTCACGGTTAAAACAGAAGTACCTTGAAGAAGTAAGGCCCGAGCTCGTTGAACGGTTTGCCTACAGGAATAAACTGCAGGCGCCCCGCATCGAAAAAATTGTTATAAATATGGGCCTGGGTGAAGGTAAAGAAAACCCGAAAATACTGGATGCAGCGGTAAATGACCTCTCGATCATAACCGGCCAGAAGCCGATTATAACCAGAGCACGCCGCTCGGTGGCCAGCTTTAAAGTCCGTGAGGGCAACCCGATAGGCTGTAAGCTGACCCTGCGTGGTATCCGGATGTATGATTTCCTGGACAAGCTTTTTAGTATTGCTTTACCCAGGGTCAGAGACTTCCGGGGAATATCACCGCATTCCTTTGACGGGCGAGGCAACTTTACCATAGGCATTAAAGAACAGTTGATTTTCCCCGAAATTGAGTACAGTCAAGTAGAAAGAGTCCTTGGTATGGACATCACAATAGTGACTACTGCCGAGACTGATGAAGAAGCACGCGAACTTTTGACCCTTTTAGGTATGCCTTTCAGGGCGGCCTAATAAAATAAAGCATCGCGCTAATTTAAGGAGGGTAAGGATGGCCAAGAAATCGTTAATAGCTAAGGCTAAGAGAAAGCCTAAGTTCAAAGTCCGCGGTTACAACCGCTGTCATATTTGCGGCCGCTCAAGGGCTTACTTGCGCAAATTCGGCCTGTGCCGCCTTTGCTTTCGTCATCTGGCCAACGAAGGGAAAATTCCGGGGGTTAAAAAAGCCAGCTGGTAGATGATGGAAGAATGAGAGGAGGTTATTACTGCCAATGATGACGGATCCAATTGCCGATATGCTGACCCGTGTGCGTAACGCCAACGATGTTCGGCATAAAACAGTGGAAATCCCTGCTTCGAATGTAAAGCAATCAATCGCCGCTATTTTAAAGCAGGAGGGCTTTATCAGGGATTATGAGTTTATAAAGGATAATAAACAGGGTATTTTGCGTGTTCACCTGAAGTACGGACCCAACCAGGAAAAAATTATCAGCGGTTTAAAGCGGATTAGTAAACCTGGGTTAAGGGTTTATGTAAAGAAGGACGAACTGCCCAAGGTCCTGGGTGGGTTGGGAATAGCAGTTATTTCTACTTCCCAGGGGTTGATGAGCGACCGCCAGGCCCGGGAAACCGGATCCGGCGGAGAAGTTTTGTGCTATATCTGGTAGCATAGCGAGGAGGTTTACCGATGTCACGAACCTGTAAAAAACCTGTTGCTGTACCCGATAATGTCCAGGTACAGTTTAAGGGAAATCATATTACAGTAAAGGGACCTAAGGGCGAGCTCTCTAAGGAGCTGCACCGGGATATGATCATCGAACAGGAAGAGGGATGGCTTTATGTAAAGCGTCCCACTGACAAACCGGAACATAGGTCTTTGCACGGCTTAACCCGAACCCTGATTGACAACATGGTTAAAGGCGTAACCGAAGGTTACACTCAAAGCCTTGAACTGGTAGGGGTTGGCTACAGGGCCGCCATGCAGGGAAATAACCTGGTTTTGAATATGGGGTTTGCCCATCCTGTGGTCTTTGAACCCCAGGAAAACATTGAAATTGAAGTGCCCAGCCCTACTAAGGTTATCGTCAAGGGTATTGACAAGCAACAAGTGGGTAATTTAGCTGCGGTAATCCGCAGGGTATACCCGCCTGAACCTTATAAAGGTAAGGGGATCAGGTATGAAAATGAAAACGTTCGCCAGAAAGCGGGTAAAGCTGGTAAATAGTCGCCTGGAGGTGTAGGATAGTGCTTAAGGCAAAAACTCGTAAAATCAGCCGGAAGCGGCGTCATCGCAGGGTCCGGAATAAAGTAAGTGGAAGCCCGGAGCGTCCCCGGCTTAATGTATTCCGCAGCAGCAAACATATTTATGCCCAGGTGATTGATGATCAATCAGGTAAAACCCTGGCTGCCGCATCTACCCGGGATCCGCAGTTGCGCTCAGAATTGGACCATGGTGGCAACCGTGAAGCAGCCCGCAAAGTAGGGGCTTTAGTTGCCAACCGTGCTGTGGATCAGGGAATAAAAGATGTAGTTTTTGACCGGGGTGGTTACCTCTATCACGGCAGAGTAAAAGAGCTGGCTGATGGAGCCCGCGAAGCCGGGTTAAATCTTTAGAAAGGGGGAATTGCACGGGTGTCAAAAATAGAACCATCACAGGAACTGGTAGAAAAAGTAGTTAAGGTCAACCGCGTGGCCAAGGTAGTCAAGGGTGGACGCCGTTTTAGCTTTAGTGCCCTGGTTGTTGTCGGCGATGAAAATGGTGTAGTCGGCGCAGGAATGGGTAAAGCCGGTGAGGTACCTGAAGCTATTCGGAAGGGCATCGAAAATGCCAAGAAGAATTTGATCAGGGTGCCGATGTCTGAGACTACAATTACCCATGAAGTTGTAGGTCGATTTGGAGCAGGGAAAGTGCTGCTTAAACCGGCTTCCGAAGGTACCGGGGTTATTGCCGGTGGGCCGGTGCGTGCGGTCCTGGAATCGGCCGGTGTCAGGGATGTATTGACCAAGTCTCTCGGCTCCGATAATGCAATAAATATTGTTAATGCTACCATGGAAGGCTTGAAATCGCTTAAGCAGGCGGAAAAGGTAAGTTCTTTGCGCGGAATAGAAGTGGAAAAGCTGCTCAGCTAAGGAGAGTTGAAAGCGATGGCAAAGAAAAAAATAATGGTCACCCTGGTTCGCAGTCCGCTTGGTCGTAATAAAAAGCACCGCCGCACGGTGGAAGCCCTTGGTTTAAAAAAGATCGGTCAGACTGTCGAGCACAAGGATGACGAAGTTATCAGGGGTATGGTTAACGCTGTTAATCACCTGGTCAACGTTGATACAAGTTCTTAAATAGAGAAGTGTTCTAAAAGGGAGGTGTAACCTGTTGCGTTTACACGAATTAAGGCCTCCTGAGGGAGCCAAGCAAGTGGCTAAACGTAAAGGCAGGGGTATGTCTTCGGGGATGGGTAAAACATCCGGTAGAGGACAAAAAGGTCAAAAAGCACGTTCAGGATCCGGAATCAAGCCCGGATTTGAAGGCGGCCAAATGCCTTATTTTCAGCGTCTGCCTAAACGCGGTTTTAAAAATATATTCAAGAAAAAATGGAATATCATTAACATAGGTGATCTCAACGTATTTGAAGAAGGAACCAAGGTAACCCCGGAACTTTTATTGGAAGCGGGCATGCTAAAAAATCTCCGCGATCCCCTGAAGGTGCTTGGTGATGGTGAGCTTGATCGCAAACTGGAAGTGTGTGCCCATAGCTTTAGCAGCCAGGCCCAGGCAAAAATAGAAGCAGCCGGTGGGAAGGCAGAGGTGATTTAAGTGCTGGAAACAATTCGTACAGCATGGCGAATAAAAGAATTAAGAGAACGGATACTTTTTACCCTGGCAATGTTTGTAGTTTTCCGGGTTGGTTCAGCCATACCTGTACCGGGTGTGGATGCAACGATGCTGGCTGAATTTTTCCAGGAGGATACCATCTTTGGTTTTGTCAATATTATTGGAGGCGGTAACCTGGCTAACTTTACCATTTTTGCCCTGGGGATTATGCCGTACATTAATGCCTCAATTATTATGAACCTTTTAACGATAGTAATTCCCAAGTTAAAGGAATGGAGCCAGGAAGGTCCGGAAGGGAAAAAGAAAATCACCCAGATTACCCGTTACGGGACTATTGTGATCGCCCTTATTCAGGCGCTGGGCTTGTCTACGGTAATTGCCGGTGAAGCCGTGGTTGACAGGACTCTGCTTTCTTACATCACCATAATTATCGCTCTTACCGCTGGAACTGCATTTCTGATGTGGATGGGTGAGTTAATTACCGAAAAGGGTATCGGAAACGGGATTTCACTGATCATTTTTGCCGGGATTGTGGCCGGATTCCCCATGGGGATAGCTATGATTGCCGAGCAGTATCGTTTCGGTGAAGTAGGTATGCCGGTAATTATCATTGTGGCTGCAATTTTGCTCTTATTGATTCTTGGTATCATTGGTTTGGACCAGGGAAGGCGCAAAATTAATGTGCAGTACAGCAAGCGTGTGGTTGGCCGCAAAATGTATGGCGGCCAGGCGACCCATATTCCGATGAAGGTTAACCAGGCAGGTGTGATTCCGGTTATTTTCGCCTCGGTTATTTTGAGCTTTCCGCAGACAATGGTTAGCTTTATTCAGCATCCGGTGGCGCAAAGCATCGCTCACAGCCTGAGCTGGGGCACCAACCTGAACATACTTTTATACATGCTATTAATAATCCTGTTTACTTTCTTTTATACCGCGGTTCAGTTTGATCCTTTTACGGTGGCCGGTAATATCAAGAAATACGGCGGGTTTATCCCGGGTTTACGCCCTGGAAGACCCACTGCCGATTACCTGGCCCGGGTGACATCGAGGCTGACTACGGTGGGAGCTTTTGCCCTGGCCTTTGTGGCTGTGTCTCCGATTATACTGGAAAGATTAACCGGGATGAGCATTATATTTGGCGGAACCGGGTTAATTATTGTAGTTGGTGTGTCGCTGGAAACATTCAAACAAATTGAAAGCCATATGTTGATGCGCAGTTATCGTGGATTTATGAAATAACAATGCTTTGAGATAGAAAAGGATAATATGATTAAATTTAAGTCAACACGGGAAATCCAGTTGATGAAAGAATCGGGAAAGGTAGTCGCTGAAGCGCTTCACGAAATGGGGCGGGCTATAGATATCGGGGTTACTACCGGCAAGTTGGATAAAATTGCGGAAAAGTGTATCCGCAAGCACGGTGGGGAACCGGCTTTTTTAGGGTATCACAATTTCCCGGCTTCGATATGCGCTTCTATCAATAATGAAGTAGTGCACGGAATTCCCGGCTTGCGAAGATTGCAAGAGGGCGATATAATCAGCATTGATGTAGGTGTCAGGTTAAATGGATATTATGGGGATGCCGCCGCTACTTTTAGTGTGGGCAGGATTTCTGAAGAAGCCCGGAAATTAATTGATGTTACCAGGAATTCCTTATATAAAGCCATTGAGGCCATGCAAAGCGGCAAGAGATTATCTGACCTTTCATATGCGGTCCAGAGTTACGTGGAAAGTTATTCATTTTCGGTGGTTCGTAGTTACGTTGGGCACGGTATTGGTGAAGATATGCATGAAGACCCCCAGGTTCCCAATTTCGGGCCTCCCGGCCGCGGCCCCCTGCTGCAACCAGGGATTGTACTGGCTATAGAGCCTATGGTGAACAGCGGCAGCTGGGAAGTGGAGGTTATGAATGACCAGTGGACGGTGGTTACCAGCGATGGCAGCCTTTCCGCTCACTTTGAACATACGGTAGCGCTGGGGGAGAACGGACCCGAAGTATTGACATCTCCCCAGCAAAGTTAAGGGAGGCAGAGCTTTGGTAGAATTAAAACCGGGGCAACTGGTGCGTTCTCTGGCCGGCCGCGATAAAAATGCTCATTACCTGGTGCTCCGTGAAATAGATGATAAATATGTTTACCTGGTTAACGGGCGCAACCGGCCGGTTTCCAGGCCAAAAAAGAAAAATAAAATCCATTTGCAGCAATATGAGCGCAGGATCGATATCGAAGAATTAGTTAAATCCGGGAAATTGAATGACCAGAAGGTAATTGAGTATTTGAAAGAGTTAGTACCGGTAACCGAGGTTCCCGAAGAGGAGGATTAACTGGTAACATGGGTAAGAAAAAAGATGTTGTTGAAGTTGAAGGGACCGTTGTTGAGCCACTTCCAAATGCCATGTTCCGGGTTGAATTAAAAAACGGGCACAAGATTTTGGCTCATGTATCCGGTAAAATCCGGATGAATTTTATACGCATTCTACCGGGTGACCGGGTTTTGGTGGAGTTGTCGCCTTACGATTTAACTCGGGGGCGCATTACCTACCGCTATAAGTAAGGAGGTTTGCTGGGATGAAGGTAAGGCCCTCTGTAAAAAAGATTTGTGAAAAGTGCAAGGTGATCAGGCGCAAGGGCGAAGTAGTTGTTATTTGTCAAAATCCAAAGCATAAACAAAGGCAGGGCTAAGACTTGGAGCCCGGGTTGAGGAGACTTTATATTTATGACAGGAAACTAACGGGGGGATTATCCTCAAGGAGGTGTTAAACGATTGGCCAGGATTGCAGGTGTAGACTTACCGCGTGAAAAAAGAGTAGAGGTAGCTTTAAGCTATATCTATGGGATTGGCAAAAGCAGAGCAGTGTCGATTCTTTCGCATACCGGTATTAGTTCAGAAACTAGAGTGCGAGATTTGACCGAGGATGAACTGGGGCGGCTGCGAGAATTTATCGACAAAAACTATAATGTTGAAGGCGACTTGCGTCGGGAAGTTGCCATGAATATTAAAAGACTGGTTGAAATCAATAGTTACCGCGGCATCAGGCACCGGCGCGGCTTACCGGTCCGGGGGCAGAAAACCAAAAACAATGCCAGGGGCCGCAAGGGTCCGCGCAAAACTGTGGGAGTACGTCGTAAGAAGTAAAAAATTAGCAGAAGGGAGGAATTAGGGTAAATTGGTTAAGAAAAAGAGAACTACCCGCACAAAGCGCAAGGAGAAAAAAAATATAGAGCGCGGGGTTGCTCATATTAGATCAACATTTAATAATACTTTTATCAATATAACAGATATGGATGGCAACGGTATATCCTGGTCCAGCGCCGGCAATGTTGGGTTTAAAGGTTCGCGAAAATCCACACCATTTGCCGCTCAGCTTGCTGCTGAAACTGCGGCAAAAGCGGCTACCGATCACGGTATGAGGCAGATTGAAGTTTATGTTAAAGGACCGGGCGCCGGACGGGAAGCGGCTATACGTTCATTACAGGCTGCAGGCCTGGAAGTTAATGCAATTAGAGATGTAACGCCAATTCCACATAATGGATGCCGGCCGCCAAAAAGACGAAGAGTTTAATTACTTTAATAAAGGAGGTGTAACATTAGTTAAATGGGACGCCATACAGAAGCGGTTTGTCGTTTATGCCGCAGAGAAAGAGATAAACTATACCTTAAGGGTGATCGCTGTTTTTCTGATAAATGTGGAGTAGTGCGTCATGCTTACCCTCCGGGAGAACATGGGCAGGCCCGCCAAAAGTTTTCTGAATATGGCCAGCAGCTTCGTGAAAAACAGAAAGCACGCCGGATATACGGAATAAAGGAAAAACAATTCCGTCGTTATTTTAAAGAAGCTGACCGGCGCAGGGGCGTTACCGGTGAGATACTGCTTCAGTTGCTGGAAAGCCGCCTGGATAATGTTATTTTTAGGTTGGGGCTGGCCAGATCTCGTGCTGAAGCGAGACAGCTGATTGTCCATGGGCATTACGAGGTGAACGGGCGTAAGGTTGATATTCCCTCTTACCTGGTAAGGGCTGGTGATGTTGTTGCTGTCCGGGAAAACAGGAAAAGCAAACCGGTATTTAAAGAAATTGCAGAAACAAGAGAGCAGCAGGGTACTCCTGATTGGCTTGAAGTTGATCACGAAAAACTTCAGGGTCGGATTTTAAGGATCCCAATGCGTGATGAAATAGATGTACCGGTAGTCGAACACCTTATTGTGGAGCTTTATTCCCGGTAATTGAACAATGCACCCTCAATATATTAAGCGAGGAGGGTAAAAAAGAGTACTATGTCAATTGAAATAGAAAAGCCGAAAATAGAGTATACGAAAAAAGATGAACAGAATAATTACGGCCAGTTTGTAGCAGAGCCTCTGGAAAGAGGCTACGGCACAACCCTGGGCAATGCATTGAGAAGAATATTGTTATCTTCCCTTCCGGGAGCAGCAATTACCAGCGTAAAATTCGATGGCGCGCTGCATGAATTTTCAAACCTCCCCGGGGTTTTGGAGGATACAATCGAGATAATATTAAATTTAAAAGCAGTTTCTTTAAAAATACACACGGAAGAGCCGCAGACTCTAGTCATTGATACCGATCAAGCCGGAACTGTAAAAGCAAAGGATATAAAAGCGCCTTCCGATGTTGAAGTTTTGAACGAGGATCATTATATCTGTACACTGGAAGAAAATTCGCGGTTGTACATGGAAATGGCTGCCGTTAACGGTCGGGGTTATGTGCCTGCCGAGCGTAATAAGCTTCCGCAGCAGCCGATTGGAGTGATTCCGGTTGATTCGATGTTTTCACCGATTCGAAAGGTTAATTACCAGGTTGAAAATACCAGGGTAGGCCAGATTACTGATTATGACAAGCTGACCCTTGAAATCTGGACTGATGGCAGCATCCGTCCTGATGAAGCAGTAAGCCTGGCTGCCAAAATTTTAAACACCCATATTGAACTGTTTATCAACCTTACTGAACAGGTTGATGAAGTTGAGATTACATCCGATCGTAAAGAAGAAGATCTTGAGCGTATCCTTGAAATGACCATTGAAGAACTTGACCTTTCGGTGCGATCCTATAACTGTTTAAAACGCGCAGGAATTAATACTGTCGCTGAACTTGTGCGCAAACCTGAAGAAGAAATGATGAAAGTACGTAACCTTGGCAAAAAATCCCTCGAAGAAG
>PUKR01000107.1 GCA_003552365.1 Syntrophomonadaceae bacterium | reverse complement strand
TTACCTTCAAAAACTTTTTGTGCATCTGAAAGGAGGTTTAATCTTTCCTCTTTCTCTTGCTCCCGCAGTTTTTTTAGGCGTTCTTTGTCCTCCTGGTTTGGTGCGTATCCTTCACCGGCTACACCCAACAGGATCAGTACCCGATAGCAGAACCATCGCCGTGGGGATCTGCTCCGCCTGCTGGTCCTGGCCAAATCGTCAGTTACTAATATACTCCGTTATTATCGTTATCATCGGGCTCAGGGGTATCCGTTTCTTCACCCACTTCTAAATATCCATACATTCCAGCATCACGATGCCCGGGTTCGTCACAGTAGAATTCAAAAGAACCTTCATCTGCAGCTGTAAAAGTGACTTCTTCTTGCGCACCGGGTTCAATGCTGACATCAACATCCAACTCGTCGATAGTGAAAGTATGATATTCCTCGGTTACGTTTTCGACCACCACGGTTACATCCTGTCCCTGGTCAACTGTAATTACATCAGGATCGAAGTAACCTTCGCCTGCTGTAACGTTCACTTCAGCTTCTTCGGGTGGCGCAACTTCTTCAGGCTCACAGCCTGTTATAAACCCGGCCAACATTAATACCAGGGCGATTATCAAAAGAAACCGCAATACGAAATTGTTAATACTAATAGGAAACACCTCCTTTAATGTTTTTTGTGAAGCTATTTTGTTTTTTGCAGGTTGGTTAACTGTTACCTTGCTCTTTGTTTGGATCATTTCTTATACTCCTTTCCGTAAACTATTTTCATCTTTCCTAAGAACATTACGAACCGATTGTGACATTACGTCAATCTCGGGAAATTTCGCATCCATGAACTGGGAAAACCATGTTTTAAGTTCCAATTCTTCGTTTAGAATGCTTAGAGCCAGAAGATATGTTCTGCGATCCCTGCCCAAGGTTAAGTTGCAAAGCCGGGTGTAACCTAATATTGTACTTTGCTTGACTTCGACCATTTCTTCGAAAGCCTCCTTCAAATTTAAATGAACAGTTGAAAATATTACAGCAGGGTCGTTCAGGTTGGCATCAAGGTCGTTTATAGCGGCAGGAAATGTTCCATTCAGCTGGTAGAAGCGTTTCAACAGGGATTTAAAGTGCCTCCTGTCCCTTGCGCAGGCAGAATCAACGATCTCTCTGATTCCTTGGAGTCCCAGTTCCTCCAGGTATATAGTGAGGACATGGTAAAGATGATATGCTGTTATTTCTTTTTCTATGTTTTGATCTAACTGACTGAGAATCCGGTCCATATTGAAATCAGTCCCAGCCACAGTTTTATTTCCTATAGCATTTATATTCATTTAAATTCACCGCCTTACACTTTGGAATTCCGTAATATTATCAACTTTTTCATAGTCAAATCCTTCCCATTTAATAAAAGCTTCCATGGTTGGGCCATCAATCTTTTCAGCAGAAAAACTGATAACAATTTCCGGAGTCCCGTTGTTGGTATTACCGAGAAAGTACTCCATAAAATATAAACCATCCATACCCTGTTCCGGGCCGAAAGACGGTTTTCCCAGGACATTTTTAATTTCTGAAAAAGACATTCCCACCCTAGCACACAAAATACTGTGTTTGCCGCTTAAGATGATGCTGACGGCTGGTTTGTTTTCCAGCCCCTGCGGTGAGTTGAAACGAACGCGTCCTTTATTAAATTCGTAGCTTATATAATTATGAGGTCCATACCAGTTGCTTGAACCTTCGTCACCCGGTTTGCCGAGTACTTCTTTTATCTCTGAAAAGTTTTTACCCAGCAGGCTTAGAGCAGAGTCATGCTTGAGCATTATTGTCAGTGGTTTAACGCTGTTCGAGCAATTATCGGTATTAGCAAATTCAGGGTTCTTCGAATAAGTATAGTCCTCAGAAAGGTGGTAGGAATTTAAATATAAAAGTAGCAGGCTGAAAAGTATGATAAACGACCCTATTGATAAGTATGGCTTACTTAAAAACATCCCAGGAATTCTCCTTCGCATCTGGATTCTTAAATTTTCTAACCTCATGTTATTCCAGGTATTCCCCAATGATCTATTAGCAGGATACCCATATTCTTGTAATCCTTTCTGTATTTTTAAATGCAAAAAGCCCCATTGGTCATGGGGCTCCTGAATTAGCTTAGCTTGTTGGGTGAAAAAAACTAGATCTGTTTTTGCCAGTCAGGCTGTGAAAAGAACTTTTCCAGGCAATTTACTTCATGTTCAAGCATCTCAAGCAGGGGAAGCACTTCCTCAAGTTTGTTTTCTTTTGCCTTTTTTTCCAGTTCAGATGCTGTGTTGAATGCTGATTTCATACCCAGGTTACCAAGTTCACCTTTCAGTCCGTGAGCTGTAACAGCCAGGTTTTTAGCATCGCTGATTTCCAGATATTTTTTAATGTCTGCCACGTCCTTGTGAAAATCCGGTAAAAACATCTCCAGGAGTTCTTCCAACAATTCGTAATTGCCTTCCACCCTCTGCAGCATTTCCCTGAGGTCATTCTGCAGGATCTCCTGTTCTCCCGGCTTATCTTGTTTCATTTGCATAACAGCCTCCAGAGCATAATGTAAGTCATCGGAGTTAACCGGTTTAGTAACGCAGTAGTCCATACCGGCCTGCAGGAATTTCTTATGGTCCCCTGGCATATCATATGCAGTCATGGCAATAATGGGTGTATAGTAGTTTTTCTCCTGTTCTGCAGCGCGGATTTGAGCCGTTGCTTCCAGGCCGTCCATTTCGGGCATGTGGATATCCATAAAAATGAGGTCATAGCTTTGCTTGCGGTATAGTTCAAGAGCTTCTTTACCATTATTTGCTATAGTTACATTATGCCCGTTTTTTTCAAGGATGTAAGCGGCCAGCTTTTGGTTCATAGGTTTATCTTCTACCAGCAATATTTCAAGGCTTTTTATTTCCCGGCGTGGTTCTTCTTTTGGGGAATCGCTGTTGGCCCGTGACTCTCCACTTTTATCATCGGTGTCTTCGGGCAGGGTAAATGGTATTGTGAAATAAAAAGTGCTGCCTGTATTTAATGTGCTTTTAATATCGATCGAGCCTCCCATCATCTCAACAAGCTTTTTTGAGAGTGCCAGCCCTAAACCCGGCCCATTGTACTCGCCGCTGCTTTTTTGATCATCTACCTGGTAAGTGTTTTCGAATAATGTGCTAACCTGTTCAGGCGTCATTCCGATTCCTTCATCTCGAACGGAAAACTGGACGGGAAAAACACCGCTGCGTCTTGGCTGCCGGTTATTTTCTGCTTGAAATGTATTGGTTTCCGCAGGTTTCATGGTCACTGCTACTGTTCCCTGCCTGGAGAATTTTATTGCATTCTCCAG
>PUKR01000124.1 GCA_003552365.1 Syntrophomonadaceae bacterium | reverse complement strand
CCCGATAATAAAAGGATTATTGTACCCAATGCGTCTATGTCTAATGCCAGTACCGTTAACTATAACACCAACCCCGTCAGGAGGGTTGATTTTACCTTTGAAGTAGGCTACGGAGATGATCTGGACCGGGTGAGAGCTGTGCTTTTGGAAATTGCTGAAAACCACCCCCTCACCTTTGAAGATCCTCCGCCCCAGGTAATTGTAGGCGGCCACGGGGAAAATGCAATCATCGTTTACCTGCGGATGTGGTCTAAGAAAGAAGACTACTGGACTATCTATTTCGAGTTAATGGAAAAAGTTAAAAAAGCCTTCGATGAGGCCGGTATAAACATTCCCTACCCGCAAAGGGATGTCCGTCTGATCGGCAATGAAAAAAAAGGAGAAGCTTAAGGCAGCTTATACAGGTATCAAGCATGATCAGGTGCTCGAACCGGATAAGTGCTCAAGCTGTATTTACAACAAATAAGGTGGTATGCAGCAATGACTAAACCAGGGCAACCAGGAGCAATCAAAGCCGATATATTAGTTATAAGCCCTCATCCCGATGATGCCGAGTTTGGCACTTCCGGATCGGTGGCCCGTTGGGTAAACGAAGGTAAAACAGTTGTCTATGTGGTTTGCACCGGCGGAGAAAAAGGGACCGACGATCCCGGGGTTGACCCCGATCATTTGCGGGAAACCAGGAAAAAAGAACAGCGAAAGGCTGCCGGTCTTTTAGGGGTTAAAGAAGTGGTTTTTCTTGACTATGAAGACCAGGCCCTGGAAGACACCCCGGAATTCCGCAGGGATATTGTGCGCTGTATCCGCCGCTACCGCCCGGAGACCTTAATCAGCGCCGACCCCTACCGCCGTTATATCTGGCACCGCGATCATCGTATTACCGGCCAGGTGGTGCTCGACGCCGCTTTTCCCTATGCGCGTGACCACCTTTCTTACCCGGAGCTGTTAGAGGAAGGCTTGATGCCCCACAAGGTAAAGGAAATTTTAATGTGGGCCAGCGAAGATCCCAACTACTTCTCAGATATAACCGAAACTTTTGAAACCAAGCTGGCTGCCCTGCGCTGTCATGACAGCCAGGTCGGCGGTCGCGATTTTTCGACCATGGAAAAGTGGCTGCGCAAACGCGCCGAAGATGCGGCCCGGGAACAGGATTTTACCCTGGCTGAAGCCTTCCACCGCGCCGAGATACTCTGGTAGAGTTAATTAATTGTCCAGCCAGGTAACGTCACCGTAGAGCTCCTTACTCCGTTCCTTTCCTTTAAAGGTATCGAACTTTTCACGTTCGGTTTTTAAATCGCCCGGTTCACCGTGCCCGGGCAGGATCACTGTTTCATCGGGTAAGGGCATAATTTTGGTCTCGATCGATTCCATGATCTGCTTGAAATCCTGGGGAGACCCGGTTTTTCCCGGCCCACCCGGAAAGATGGTATCGCCGGAAAACAGGTACTTGCCGGTCTTAAAACATAAACTTCCCGGGGTATGACCAGGGGTGTAAAGCACTGCCAGGTCGATTTTGCCGCAGCTGATATGTTCACCGCCGCCGAGCAGTTTATTGGGCTTGACCGGCAGCGTGGCGGCATCTTTGTTATGGGCGGCAAGCGAGGTTTGCAGATCGCTGCGCAGTTCTTCCAGGGCCAAAACATGGTCCATGTGACCGTGGGTTAATATAATATACTTTACCCTGGTCCCTTTTAGTTTTTCTTTTATCTTTTTAGCGCTGCCCGGAGCATCAATTAAAATGCTTTCGTTTTTATCTTTGCAGATAAGCATATAGGCATTGGTTCCATATGGTTCCGATTCAAGGCGTAAAATTTCCAGGTGTTCATCGCTTGCTACTACCGATAGGTTTCCACTCATTACCTTCACCCCTTAATTAATGATTTTTCCGGTTGGTTTAATTATAACATTGAACTCAAAACTACATTAGTATTTCCTAATTTAAAATGATCGGTTATAATGTTCTTTGGGAATTAAGCATAATCAAAACAATAAGCATAGGAAGAGGGATCCAGCAAATGTCCAAGATCAAAGTAGCCATAGTAGGGATGGGAAACTGTGCCAGCGCTTTAATCCAGGGAATTCATTATTACCGTGATATAAATGAAGAAGATGCCGTCGGCTTATTACACTGGAATTTAGGCGGCTATGAACCTTACGATATAGAGGTAAGCGCAGCTTTTGACATAGATGAGCGCAAGGTGGGACGGGACGTGAACGAGGCTATCTTTGCCCCGCCAAATTGTGCCTGCACCTTTTACCCCGACCTTGCTGCAAGCGGGGTCAAGGTGCAGATGGGTCGAGTTTTAGATGGTTTTTCCGAGCACATGCTCGAATTTGAGGATGACTATACTTTCAAGAAAAGCAGCGATCCCGAGCCGGGGAAAGAAGCGATAGTGGAAGCCCTGGATAGCTCGGGTACTGAAATAATGTTGAATTACCTGCCCGCGGGCTCTGAAGAAGCTTCCCGCTTTTATGCCGAATGTGCCCTGGAAGCGGGGGTAGCCTTTATCAATAACATCCCCGTTTTTATCGCCAGCGACCCGCAGTGGGCCGGTAAGTTTGCCGCCAAAAACATTCCCATAATCGGCGACGATATTAAGTCACAGATGGGCGCAACTATTATTCACCGGGCCCTGGCTGAGCTGTTTAACCGGCGCGGGGTCAGGCTGGAGCGCTCCTACCAGCTGAATACCGGCGGCAACACCGACTTTTTGAACATGACCAACCAGGGGCGCCTGGCTACCAAGCGGATTTCCAAAACCGAGGCGGTCCAATCGGCGGCGAAAGAACGCCTGCCCGATCGCGACATCCATATCGGGCCCAGCGATTATGTTTCCTGGCAGAAAGATAATAAGGTCTGTTTTCTGCGCATGGAGGGGCAGATCTTTGGCAATATCCCGATCAACTTGGAAATGCGCTTAAGTGTGGAGGATTCCCCCAATTCGGCAGGGATTGCCATTGATGCCGTGCGCTGCTGCAAGCTGGCGTTAGACCGGCGGGAAGGAGGCGTGCTTGAAGGGCCTTCGGCCTATTTTTCCAAGCACCCCCCTATCCAGTATCCCGATTACCAGGCTTACCAGCTGACCGAAGAATTTATCCGGGGCAGTAAGTAGCGGACCCGGGCCTTTTGTTTCAACCCTTTAAAGCTCGCAGCCCAAATCAAAGCCTTCCCGCACCGCTTCGGTGATTTTACGCGACCGGTAGGCGTCGCCGATGACATGCAGTTCTTTAACCCGGCCTTTCAATTCTTCTTCAAGCGGGTTGTTGGGCTCGGCGCCGATTGCCAGGGTCACTGTATCTGCCGGTAAAAGAGTTT
>PUKR01000219.1 GCA_003552365.1 Syntrophomonadaceae bacterium | reverse complement strand
CGTTTGCGCAGGTCAATTACCGGGATCACTTCACCGCGCAGATTAATTACCCCTTCGATAAAATCCAATGAGCGGGGAAGAGGGGTTACCTTTAGCATTTTAATAACTTCACTGACATCTTTTATGTTGCAGGCAAATTCTTCTTCTCCCATTTTAAAGGCTACCAGTTGAGTTTCGCCTTCTTTCGTCGTAGCATTCATTGCAAAGCCTCCTTGTTAAAGCTTTCCGACTGTCTTTTAATCCCTTGGTTGCTTGTCATGAATTTATGCCTTTACAGATTTTTAACGTCATAACTTAAAGCGAAGACTTCTTATATAAAGTATTACTATTCACTAAAAACGGCGCATTTATTCATAGGTGAACCTGTTCATTTCTCCGGTAAGTTTTTCTGCTGAAGCCCTTAGTTCTTCGGCAGTGGCAGCCATCTCTTCCATGGTAGAAGATTGTTCTTCAATGGAAGCAGCCATTTCTTCACTGCCGGCGCTCAACTCCTGGGCTGCAGATGCTGTTTCCTCAACTTGCTTGGAAATACCATGTACCGCTTCAAGGATATCGTTGAAAGTAGCCCCGGTCCTGGAGACTACTTCTGTCCCCGATTCCACGTCTTTAACTCCTTCATTCATATTTTCCATAGCTTTCTTGCTTTCATCCTGGGTAGAACTAATTAACTCACTAATTTCCTTGGCTGCCTCAGCTGATTGTTCTGCCAACTTGCGAACTTCCTCGGCTACTACGGCAAAACCACGCCCTTGCTCCCCGGCCCGGGCGGCTTCAATAGCTGCATTAAGTGCCAGCAAGTTGGTTTGATCGGCGATATCAGTAATCACATTTAGAATTTTGCCGATATCGTTGGAACGCTGGTCTACTTCGGAAATTACACTTTGCAGTTCGCTAACCCGGTTATTGATTACCTGCATTTGATTAATCGCTTCTTCAATTGCCTTATTCCCTTCTTCAGCTTGATCTAAGATCCTGGAGTTAGCTTCTGCCATTGCCTGGGAGTTACTGCTTAAATTCTGGGCGTTGCTGGAAAATTGGTTAGTAGAGGCAGACACTTCTTCAAGGGAAGAACTCATTTCTTCCGAGGCCGAAGATACCGATTCGCTGCCGCTGTTAACCCCGGTGGCGATTCCTGCTGCGCTGCTGATAATATTTCTTAAGTTGTCGAGGAAATTATTAAAAGCTTTGGCAAGGTCGGCAAGTTCATCCCTGCCTTTTACTTCTAATTTCTGAGTCAGGTCGCCACCCTGTGTAGCCAGCACTTCCATTCTTTCCGACATTAATTTTAAAGGTTTAGAGATGCCCTGGTTGAGGAGAATAACAATTGCAATCGCGAGGATAACAGAACCTCCTATAACAATGAAGATGATCGTGATTGCCAGGTTTTCCTGCCTGTTTGCTTCTGCTAAAAGAGCAGCATTTTCTTCTTCAAGAGCTGTCTGTAAATCCTCAAATAAAACGTGGAGCTCGTCAATGGCGGGTAAGGTTTGCCCTTGGAATATTTCCGAAGCTTGTTCCAGCTGTGCTTCGCCGCCCCTTTGCTGTAAATTAACTATTTCTTCAGCTGAATTATGCAGACGGTAGTGCGGTTCTTCTAATTGATCAAAGGCCTCTCTAAATTCGGGGCTGGCCTCATAATATAGCTCGCTACCTGAAAAGTTATAGTACCATTCTCCGAATTCACATAATGTATGGTCAAGTTCTCCTGTAAACAAATCCTCTGTAAGCAACGAGCTTCCCAGTTCATTAAGCCAGATAAAATGTTGGTTTAAGTTTTCACTGGTTCGATTGATTTGCTCCTGGTTATCC
Source organism: Syntrophomonadaceae bacterium (assembly GCA_003552365.1). GTDB lineage: Bacteria > Bacillota > Dethiobacteria > DTU022 > DTU022 > B1SED10-74M. The sequence goes on along the minus strand of PUKR01000219.1, from coordinate 1,508 downwards.
TGGACGGCTTCCATGCTTTCATTGTTGATATTAAAACTATGTAAGGCAAAACCGCCGATTACCACCATCAGAATTAAAACCAATCCAAACCCCAGCAATAGTTTGTTACGAACTGTCATTTTCACTTTCATGGTAACACGCCCTTCCTAATAGTCTGAATTTAGGTTATTTATTAATTGTCATATGTGATTTTAAAGAAAACCTTGTGTTTAGAAGTGCTGCCTGTTTATACCTCCCCACCTCCCAGTAGTTTTCACCTTATTTAAATAATAGCTGCTATAAGTATATATTCTGCAAACTATTTGTATATGGGGATTATCCCCAAAAAGCAATGGGGAATCTCCCCATTTTTCTATGGGAAAATCCCCATTTATCTTACAAAAAAAACTTATAAGTTTGTGGCTATTATTCATTACCTGTTAATTCGGTACATGCTTTGATATTCGCTGAAATACTAGCGAATTTGGCTCAACTTGCAATTAATTTCGGGACACAATGAAATTTTTAAATGTCATAACTGTAGCAGATAGAATCAAAAGTTATAATAATCACGGGAAGCCTGGCTTGTGTTCCCTTGTTTATTTCAGGTTTATTTTTGCAGTTTTAAATTTAAGTCTAACCTTTCCTCACTTGCACTTGCAGCTATGAATACTTCATTTCCCGGAGAACCCCTGCTTCGTACATAGCTGGGCCATGATCTGCAGATATTGCTTGTAATTTTGATTGTTTATAAAAGTAATATAATGCAGTTTCCCATCAATAATTTTCATTGTGTCCCGAAATTTTACCTTACTATTTGCCGAGTTTTGTATTTCTATTGTACCGAAAACGGTAGGTTTAAAAGAAATGCAAAATGAACAGGATTTTAGTATAATTAAATTCATTCTCAAAAAGCTAACTGAAAGGAGATCAAGGATGCAGCTATTAGTCATGATCCAGGGCCATTACGGCCAGCGAATAGCAGACAACATAAAGTCTAAAATGCCAGAACACTGGAAGCTTGAAGTTTGGAAGGCTCCCTTTATTACAGAAAGCATAGTAGATGACCCTGAAGAATATATTCCTGCAGACCTATTAGAAGCAGATTTGATTTTGCATCTCTGCGAGTCGGCGCAGGCTGCCCAACTGCTGCCTGCAGTAACAGAAAAGGTTAAGGCTAAAGGGATAATTGCATCAATAGACAGCACTGCCTGGATACCGATGGGATTAAGAAATCAGCTGAAACGTGAACTTGACAAAAAAGGGGTAACCATTGTTTTTCCTGAACCGCTTTGTTCAATAGATGAAAATACCGTCGGTTTTTACGAAAAGAACAAGCAGCACTATACCAGTGAAATAATTAGCGAATTTGCCCGCCATTTTGGAAAGCCGAAACTGGAGTTGCAGTTTGATGAGAAAAACATTATAAAAGCTGCAAAAGTTTTAAGGGGTGCTCCATGCGGTTCTTCAGAATATACAGCAAAAAGAATTATTGGTCTTGAAGCTGACAAAGCTGTTCCGAAAGCCGG
>PUKR01000267.1 GCA_003552365.1 Syntrophomonadaceae bacterium | reverse complement strand
TTGTCCTCGTGGGTGAACCCACACTTCGAGCAACGTTGACTCGTGTACGCAGGATTAATCTGCTTCACGACAAGCACCTCTGATTCAGCCTTGTACGTGACATACTCGTACAAGCGGTGGAACGCCCACTTGTGAACCGCCTTCGCGTGCGGCAAGCGTTCGCGGATTCCTTTGAGCTTCTCGAACACGAGGTGCGTACAGTCGTTCTCCAGAGCTTCGTCTACGAGCTTGTTCGATATCGTGTGAAGCATCTGCTCAAACCGCCCAGTTTGCTTCCGACCGACTCGCTGGACGTTCTCGTGTGCCTGTTGAGTCCCAGTCTGCTGGAATGACCCCGATGCTTCTCGTACTCGCGGTGCCAGTGGTTGAGTTCGCCGCCGCCCCAGAATCGTCCGGTTGAGGTGGTTGCGATGTTTGTGATGCCGAGATCAACACCAAGGACGGAGACGTACCTGGCATCGCCTGTGTCAGCATCATCGTTCTCCACGGCGGATTTTGTCCACACGTGAATGTAGAAACTTGCCATCCAAAACTGGGACTTTCTAGGCCCAGCGACCGAATGTAGTAAGGCCCGGAGGTGACGGACCTTGTTCTACGCACATCTGTTTCTGGCAGAGGGTATTTATGTTGATTCCGACTTGCATATAATGCTTTTATAGTAGTGGGCCGTGATACGGCACATGAACCGCGAGACGGATAGTACGAATTCGTCTGGAGCTGCTATTTCTCTTTCAATACCCCCTTCAGAACCGACTCTATTCAAACACAAGGCGACGGGCGACGTCCTTCTCTTTTTAACAAACCACCGATTTAGCTGAATTGAGGCGCTAAGCCCCCTTCCTCAGCGAGCGCCGACCGAAGGGAAGGCGCGAGCAGGGAGGGGATACAGCGCCGCACAGTTCTCATACACGTTCGACGCTGGGCCCACAGGCCACCGTCTCGCCAAAACCAATATGCGTGTAACGTGCATACTGTGCATCACGGTGAAACGGAAGACAATCACGATTCGGGAGGACCAAGACGAGTGGATTGAGGACCAACACCTCAACCTCTCGTCGTTCGTCCGCGAGCAGTTGGACGAACTGATTGAGGAACGAGAGTAACGGATGTACTACGCCTACAAGTACCGTCTCAAGCCGTCCGACGCCCACCGTGGGGAGTTGGACCGCCACCGGGACATTTGTAGGCAACTGTACAACCACACGCTCTACCGTCTCAACGAGTACCAAGACGAACACGGTGAACTGCCGTCCATGACCACCTTGCGGTCGGAACTCCCCGACCTCAAAAAGTGGTGGGACGGCCTCTCGGACGTGTACTCGAAGGTTCTCCAAACCGTCGTGGAACGCCTGTTCGACAACCTCAAAGGCCTCTCCAAGCTCAAGGAGAACGGCTACGGCGTTGGGCAACTCAAATGGAAGCCACCACGGGAGTTCCGCAGTTTCACGTACAGTCAGTCTGGCTTCAAGCTCGACAAGAAGGGCGGTCAGACTGTGCTGTCACTCTCGAAACTCGGAGACATACCGATTCGCCTCCACCGCGCCATCCCCGACGTTCACAAGAGCGACGGCTCTTGTGCAGCCCATCAGAAATCTCCGATTTCTGAGGACGACGCGACACTCAAACAGGTCACGGTCAAGAAGGAACCGACGGGCGAGTGGTTCGCCACCTTCGGCGTCAAAATGGACCGTGAACCTCCTGAACTACCCGAGAATCCCGAGAAGTGCGTCGGTATCGACGTGGGAATTCTCAAGTACGCCCACGACACCGACGGCACGGCTGTCGGGTCGCTCGACCTCTCAAATGAACGCGACCGCTTGGAGCGCGAGCAACGGAATCTCTCGCGCAAACAACACGGGTCGAACAACTACGAGAAGCAACAGCGACAGGTTGCGGAGTGTCACGCCGACCTCCGACGGAAGCGCCGAGACTTTTTGCACAAACTCTCGAACTACTATGCTCGGGAATACGACCTCGTGGCGGTCGAAGACCTGAATGTGAAGGGGATGATAGAGTCGCCGTCGAACAGCCGCAACACCGCATCCGCTGCGTGGCGGACCTTCCTCTCGTTGCTCGAATACAAGTGTGAGCGGGAGGGAACGCACTTCGTCGCGGTCAACCCGAGAGGGACGACCAAAGAGTGCGCGTCGTGTGGCGTCTCGACGGAGAAGCCGTTGTGGGTTCGTGAACACTCCTGTCCCGCCTGCGGGTTTGAGGCGGACAGGGACGCGAACGCGGCGTGGAATATTCTTTCTCGCGGCCTCGAAGACGTAGGAGTGGGATACTCCGAATCAATGCCTGTGGAGACTGCGCTCCCTGTGGATACGCCTGTATCTGCAAAGCGCGTCGTGGAAGCAGGAAGCCCTACCCTCAAGGAGCGAACGGCGTCAGCCGTGAGCGAGTAGGGTAGGGTAGGGTAGTTCACTGGCTTCTCACTGCGAGAACTCGCGACGCAGATCGGTCACTCACACCAGTCCGTCCGACGGGCAGTAAACGTTCTCAGCGCGAACGACTTGGTCGTCGAATCGGCTGAAGGCAACCAGCGACTCGTCCAGATCAACAGACAGCGCCTGTCGATTCCAGACGATCCGATCCTCCGGATTCCCCAACCAGAGTATCATCAACCCGTCAAAGACGCGGTTACGGAGCTTCGTGAGAACATCAACGATGTCGTCGGCATCATCCTCTATGGGAGTGTGGCACGGGGCGAGGCTGACCGACGGAGCGATATCGATCTCTGGGTGCTAATCCGGTCTGGGCGGGCCAAAAGCCAACGAGAAGCGAACGCCATTGCCCGTGACCTCGAAGATACGGAGTTCGATGGTGACCGATACGCCTACGATATCGATGTCGAGGCCGTCCAGGCGATCCCAGCGTACACTGAAGACATCCGAGAGATTGTCGTTTCAGGGATTCCAGTCTACAAGACGAATACCTTCGAAACCGTCGAGAACCTCCTCTTGGAGGAAGGAGCCACTAATGAGTAGCGGCTCGGACCCGACCGCTGTCCTCACAGCACTCGACCGTGCCCAGGATGCTTTCGAGATGGTCGGACGCGGTCGAACAGCGTTCGAGGACGGGATTAGTGCCGACGAAGACTGGAAGACTCAGCTGACGAAAGCGTGCCGCCTCCTCGAAGTCGTTGACACTCCCCAGTCACAGGATGGATACTACACGGCCGTTATCGAGGTCTGTTTTGGCGCGATCGAACGATCGATCGAGGCGTACGCGCTCGCGATGACGAACGATACGCTTCAGGACTTTCAGGACCACCAGTTCAGCTATGAGCGTGCCCACCAGATTGGGTTGTTTGAGCGGGAGA
>PUKR01000039.1 GCA_003552365.1 Syntrophomonadaceae bacterium | reverse complement strand
GCGATTGTTATGAAAATGAGTATCCCTTAGACGGGCCGGCCAAATTAATGAGCAGCAATCAAGTAAGTATTGAACCAAAGGAGTTAAGGCGGCGGAAGCGCTCTGAAAAGTAGAATCAGGTAAGTTTAGTTCACCTTAACTTCCGATTGAAGTTACTTTATTACGGCACAGTTGAGTGAACAGGTTACTTTTCTTTGGACTCTTTAGAGCTGGAATTTTTTATTGGTAGCCTTGTTAGAAAAGCAACTTAAATAGATACCGGAGGTTAATGGAAATGCGCAAAGGCTGTCCCTATGGTAGTCACCGGGTAGTGGAACCGGAAGGTTTGCTTCCCCAACCGGCCTGGAAACTGGATAATGATCCCGAGATTTATGACAATGAGATCCTCATTGACGTTGAAGTATTAAATATTGACTCAGCAAGTTTTACTCAAATTGAAGAAGAAGCCGGTGGCGATGAAGCTAAAATTGCCGAGGTTATTACAAGAATTGTCCGTGATAGAGGCAAACATCACAACCCGGTAACCGGTTCCGGAGGAATGTTGATTGGCAAAGTAGAAAAGATCGGCAAGGATTTAGATGGCAAAATCCCACTTGAAGCCGGGAATAGGCTTGCCACCCTGGTCTCTTTATCCCTTACTCCTTTAAAGGTAGACCGGATCAAAAAAATTCATAAAGATATTGACCAGGTCGAAATAGAAGGCAAGGCAATTCTTTTTGAAAGCGGCATCTATGCTGTTTTGCCCGAAGATTTGCCGCAGACCCTTGCCCTGGCCGTGCTTGATGTTGCCGGGGCGGCTGCCCAGACAGCTAAACTGGTTAAACCGGGCGACCGGGTGGTTATTATCGGGGCGGGTGGCAAATCAGGTCTTTTATGCCTGCATGAAGCGAGAAAGCGGGCCGGGGTCACCGGGCAGGTAATTGGCATTACACCGCGCGAAAAAAGTAAAAAACGGGCTGAATCAACCGGTTACTGTGACCAGGTTATGATCGCGGATGCTTCCAATGCCCTGGAAGTTATGCAGAAAGTGGAGGAAGCCACTGGCGGGCAGATGGCTGACTTGACGATTAACTGTGTCAACATCCCCAATACTGAACTTGCTTCAATTCTGGCAACCCGTGATGGGGGCCTGGTTTACTTTTTCAGCATGGCAACCAGCTTTACCTCGGCTGCTTTAGGGGCGGAAGGCGTAGGAAAAGATCTCAATATGATTATTGGCAATGGGTATACCAGGGATCATGATCAAATTTCCATGCAAATAATGCGAGAGAGTCCTGTCTTACGAAAAATATTTGAAGAACTTTATACTTGATTAAAAGAATAGTGTATGCGCAGCCATGCTGCTTTTGGACTGGTGACGGCTCACCTGGGGGAAATGGCAGCGACTCAGCTGCAGTTTTTCGATTATATTACGCTTTGGCAACAGCCATCCATGGACTCAGGTTTCGGCAACCTGCCTTCATGCCGGCCGAAAGGTTACAATCTTTGTTTCGCCCGCTATTGCAGCAGCTTTACCTGCAGTGGCTTCAGCTCAAAAGCAGCACGGCTGAACATTTACTTAGGCCCTTACTTCTGAAGTCCTGAGCTAATTTGGCAAGACTTTTTGAAGTGACCCGGAAACGCCGATGCATACCGGGGTTATAAGGACTCACTTTTTAAACCAACTTTTATTGAACTGGCTTGTCCGGGTTAGGATAATATTAAAAGGAGATGATAAATATGCGTGTAGCAGTAGTAGGCGGCAGCGGTGAAATGGGTTCTGCAGCTTCTTATGATTTGGTGAGAAGTGAAGGGGTAGAGGAAGTTGTTTTGCTGAGCCGAAGTGCCAGAAAAGAAAACCTTCACCCCAAACTGGCCGGTAGCGAAAAAGTCTCGGTAAAGAACGTAGATGTGCTTGATACAGACAAATTGGTCAATGAATTAAAAGGGTTTGACGTGGTAGTAAACTGTGTAGGACCCTTTTATTCTACCGGTTACCGGGTTGTCCAGGCTGCGATTCAAGCAGGGGTGAACTATGTAGATATTGATGACGATTATGATTCGGTAAAAATAATGTTAGACCCGGAGTTAGACCGGCAGGCGAAAGAAGCCGGGATCACCGTATTATATTCCATGGGCGCCGATCCCGGAACCGGCAATATACTGGCCAAGCTGGCCTGTGACCAGATGGACCAGGTTGATTCGGTTGATTTCTACTGGGTGTTGGGCGCTTCTGATTGCAAAGGAAAAGCGGTTTGGGAGCATGTATTGCACATGAATACAGGTATGGTACCCCAGTTTATTGACGGTGAACTGCAGGACGTCCCGGCCGGTTCTGAAGGCGAGGTTGTCGATTTTATCGAACCTTTCGGCCCCTGCGAAGTTCATTTTGTGGGACACCCCGAGCCTTTGACGTTCCCCGACTACTATAAGGACAAGGGGATTAAAAGAGTGGTTAACAAGGGCGGTATGCTGCCGCACTGGGTTCATGAAGCGATTAAAGTCCAAAACCAGTGGGGCTTTACCGGAACGGATGCCCTGGAAGTGGAAGGGCAAAAAGTTGCACCGCGCGAAATGGCCCTGGAACTATGGCGCCAAAGGCCCCCGGAAGGAGATCTGGGTGACTACACTTCCGGAGTAAAAGTAGTGGTGAAAGGAACTTGCGGGGAAGAAGAAATTACCGTTAGTTATGATATAGCGGGTAATACCGCACCAGGGACAGGAATTCCCGCTTCCATCGGTGCACAGATGATTGCCAGGGGAGAGGTAACTGAAAAAGGAGTTGTGCCGCCGGAAGCCTGTATTGACCCGGAAACATACTTGAAAGAGTTTGTAAAAAGAAAAGCGGTTATTTATGAAAGCCGCGAATCCCGGCGGGTTATTGAAAAAGAAAAGAAAAGCCAGTAAATGTGTATAAAGGGAGTGGACCCTGGATGCAGGAAAAGCCGAAGCTAAACCTTGAAAGATCCATGGCCGCCGGGTCAACCGGTAACCGCGCCACCTGGAGGTTCTCTTGAAGGGGTTCGCTCCCTGGCAGGTCAGTATAATTGCTTGCCTGTTTTTTAAGGTAGCGGCCATAGAGTGTATCTATATTTTAGTGCGGGAACAGATGCCGGATATATCTCTTATCGTCACGCAGCTGAAGATTTAAAATATGCCTTAAAACCATTCAGGAAGCGCTGCAAGTAGTTGCTCATAAATATTAAAGTTTTTCGGGGGAGGTTTGCCAGTGGAAAAATTAATTATTACCGCCGCTTTAACCGGGGCGGAAACAAGTCGCGATGATAACCCCAATTTGCCGGTAACCCCGGAAGAGATAGCTGATGCCGCAGTAGAAGCTTGCCATGCCGGGGCTT
>PUKR01000269.1 GCA_003552365.1 Syntrophomonadaceae bacterium | reverse complement strand
TATCATGCTTGATAAAATGGGTAATCAGGCTGTCCGCTTCTTTTTCCGGTAAAACGATCACGTAACCGATGCCCATGTTGAAAGTGCGAAACATTTCTTCTTTTTTTACCGGTCCCAGGTCGCTGATCATTTCAAATATTTTCGGCTCCGGCCAGGAACCGACTTTTATTTCCGCCTGCAAGCCGGAAGGAACAATTCTTGGTATATTACCGGGCAGTCCGCCCCCGGTAATATTGGCCATACCCTTGACACTAAATTCGGCAAGCGCTTTTAAGACCGACTGCACATAAATACGGGTTGGTCTCAACAGTTCCTCGGCCATCGTTTTTCCCAGGCCGGGTTGGAAATCGGTAAGCTTGATCTGCGCTTCTTCAAGTAAAACCCTGCGGGCCAGGGAAAACCCGTTGCTGTGCAGCCCTTCTGAAGCCAATCCCACCACGGCATCGCCTTCACTGATTGCAGAACCGTCAATAATTTTGGCCCGGTCAACCACACCGACCGCAAAACCGGCCAGGTCGTACTCACCTGGCGCATAAAAGCCGGGCATTTCAGCCGTTTCCCCGCCGATCAAAGCGCAGCCGGCCTGCCTGCACCCATCGGCAATGCCGGTGACAATTTCCTGTACCTGCTCGGGCACCAGCTTGCCCAGGGCCAGGTAATCAAGGAAAAATAGCGGTTCTGCTCCCTGGACTAATAGATCGTTAACGCACATGGCCACGCAGTCGATGCCCACGGTATCATGTTTCTCAGCGGCAAAGGCTACCTTCAGTTTAGTCCCGACCCCGTCGCATCCTGAAACCAGCACCGGTTCTTTAAGGTTTTTGAAGTCGGGAGCAAACAGGCCTCCGAAACCACCCAGGCCCTTTAAGACTTCCGGCCTGGTTGTGGAATCGGCCAGGTTTTTGATCCGTTCTACCGCTTCCTCACCGGCATCAATATCAACCCCGGATTTCCGGTAATCCATCTCTTCGCTCATTACCCCGGCCTCCTTTAATAAACAAACTCACTTTATTTCTGTACAAGCAGGAATTTTCTATCTTTAATTTTATATATATTATGGCTACCCGACCAGAAAAACCTTATTGATAAGCTTTTCGCTACCGGGATAATCCTTTAAGGCATATTATTTGCCCTGGTTCTACAAATAGCGTCCTTCGAGCTGAACCGGCATGAAACTGGTTAAATATGGTTTTTACCGGAACAAAAATAGATTACATTAAAAAGACTAAGCATGCCTGCCATATTTTTCTAAAAAACCTTGTTTCCGGTTGTCTTGTCAAAAAAGCCCGGCCTGAGCCGGGCTTTTTAGTCTTAGTCTAGAAGAACAACGGGGCGAAAACCAGGGCCACAATACTCATCAGCTTGATTAAAATGTTCAAGCTGGGCCCGGCTGTATCCTTGAACGGGTCTCCGACAGTATCGCCGACTACCGCGGCCTTGTGGGCCTCGCTGCCTTTACCGCCGTGGTTGCCAGCTTCAATGTATTTCTTGGCATTATCCCAGGCGCCGCCGGCATTAGCCATGTTGATCGCCTGCAGAACCCCGGTTACCAGTGCCCCGGCCAGCAATCCACCGAGCGCTGCTTTGCCCAGGAAAGGTAAAAGACCAACAGCCAGGGGTACGATTACAGCCATCAAGCCGGGCACGACCATTTCCCGGAGGGCGGCCTTGGTGCTGATATCAACGCACTTAGCATATTCCGGCTTGGCCTTTCCTTCCATCAAACCGCTGATCTCTTTGAACTGGCGGCGGATTTCCTCAATTAGTGAGAAGGCGGCATTACCGACCGCTTCCATCGTCCTCGAGGTGAAGAAATAGGTAAGCCCCCCGCCGATCAAGAGTCCCGCAATAACCTGCGGGCTGGTAATATCAATTACTTCAAGACCCGCTACGGTGGCATAAGCGGTAAAGAGAGCCAGGGCGGTCAGGGCCGCCGAACCGATGGCAAAACCTTTGCCGATCGCTGCAGTGGTATTCCCCAGCGAATCTAACTGGTCGGTAATTTCGCGTACTTCCGGTTCAAGTTCTGCCATTTCTGCGATACCACCGGCATTATCGGCCACCGGTCCGTAAGCATCAACCGCCACGGTCATCCCCACAGTTGAAAGCATACCGACAGCAGAAATAGCGATACCGTAAACACCGGCCACGTAATATGATACTAAAATAGCAGCTACAATAGTAATAATCGGCAAAACCGTGCTTTTCATCCCTACCGACAAACCGCTGATAATATTGGTGGCGGTTCCGGTCAGGGAAGCGCGGGCAATATTTTGCACCGGCTTGAAATGATCCGAAGTGTAGTATTCAGTTAACCGGCCGATAATAACCCCGGCCAGCAAACCGGCCACCACGGCGAAAAACGGCCCGTAGTCGGGAAAGACACCCTGGTTAACAAAAGACTGGACCAGGAAAAAGGCAGCTACCAAAACAATAATCGCACTGCCCCAGATACCCCTTTCCAGGACTGCCCCCAGGCGGGCGCCTTCCTTGGCCCGAACAAAGAAAAAGGCAATTATCGAGGCCAGGATCCCCACCGAAGCTACCAGCAGCGGCAGCAGGGTTCCTCCAAAACCAAAAAGCACGATCCCTAAAGTCATGGAAGCAATCATCGAACCGACATACGATTCGAAGAGGTCGGCGCCCATGCCGGCTACGTCACCAACATTATCACCTACATTGTCGGCAATCACCCCGGCGTTGCGAGGGTCGTCTTCAGGGATTCCCGCTTCGATCTTACCGACCAGGTCGGCACCCACATCGGCTGCCTTGGTATAGATCCCACCTCCAACACGGGCAAAAAGCGCAATCGAGCTGGCCCCTAAAGCGTAACCGTTGACAATATCAGGATCGCGAATAAACATATAAAGGACTCCAAGGCCCAAAAGGCCCAACCCGGCAACCATCATCCCCATGACCGTCCCGCTGGAGAAGGCTGAGCGCAAAGCCGGGTTAATCCCTGAACGGGCAGCGTGGGCTGTGCGCACATTGGCTATGGTGGCCACCCGCATCCCAACAAAACCGGCCGTACCGGAAAGCAGCGCTCCAACCACAAAGCTTACCGCGGTGAGAGGATTAATGACCACTGCTAAAATAATTGTTAGCACAATCACGAATACTACCAGGTAAGTGTACTCGCGCCTCAGAAAAGCCATGGCTCCTTCCTGGATCGCTGTGGCAATATCCCTCATCGTGTCGCTACCGGCTTCAAGCTTGCTCAGCCTGACCCAGAGGATTATGGCAAAGATCAGAGCAGCCAGGCCACAGATCGGCGCGACAATAAGTAAATTTTCCATCTTTCTACTACCTCCTTGAATTCGATTCCTTGTTTAAGTTTGCTACTCGT
>PUKR01000247.1 GCA_003552365.1 Syntrophomonadaceae bacterium | reverse complement strand
GGCATTGATGAAGTTTTAAATATCAACCCGGGAACAGTCTTTTTGGGTTACCTGCTTTACAGGCTCGGAGTTGATATTAAGTTTAAGATTTCGGTTTTCATGGGCAACGATAACCCTTATGCTGTTTTATGGACCCTGCTGATGGCCAAGTACTTTTCCCGCGAGGACAACTCCACCCCATTGATCGGCTTTAACCTGAGCAACTCTGTAAACAACAAAACAATCAGGCTAAGCTCGGATATTCGCAGGCAGCTTGGTTTGGAAGACAAGGTGAGAATTGAACATCACATCACGGAAACCTGGAAGAGTATTGTCCGGCAGCCTTACGACCGCCTGGATGAGCTGGTAGAAGTGGCTAAAGATGTGCCGAATATTTCAGCCAAGCACGAAGGGGGTTACCCGGAAGACGAGGAAGGACTTGAGCACCCATCAGACATCCTCGACTATTTCAGGGATAAAGAAGAAATTGTTTCTTCAGGAGAAATGGAAGCCCTGGAGAAAAATTATTTACTCAAGCACAAAGCGGTAAACCGTTCAGCCAGGAAATTAGTTGAAAACGAACTTTCTTTCATTGGTGCCCGCAACCTGCACCGCCGCTAATGAAATTCCGGGGCATACAGGTGAGTGCTTATGTCCCGGAATATTGACCCCGATAAAAGTAGGAGGACTTGTTGATGAAAATGGAAGATGTGTCGAAGTGGATGGAGCAGGCGGGTTTGCCCGGCAGGGATGCTTATGACTTGCCGGCCAGTCCGAAACGCTTTAAAGACGGAGCCCACTGCCGGATGGAGCTGACCGGCCTGGAAGGACCGAAAGTGCTTGAAGCACTGATCAAAGAGAAAAACAGGCGTAATGTGCCCGTGCACAGGTTGATTTCAATTGTCCAGGGCGGAACTTTGTTCGACCGCGGTGAGTTAAGGGATTTTGCCCAAATGGCTGCCGGGGAGAAAATGGAGGTTATTGCCGTGCCCGGTCCTCGCCTGGGTTGGGACACCGGGCGCCAGGCGGCAAGCAGTGAAGGGATGCGCTGCGGCATGAACCTGCGCGGTTCCGACCAGCTGCGTAAAGTTATCGCTGATATGATCAGGATGTACGAAGAAGGAATCAGGGGCTTCATGATTGTCGATGAAGGGTTGATGATGTTGATTAAAACCATGCAGGAACAGGGTAATTTCCCGAGGGATATTGCCATCAAGTTATCGGTATGGGCTTCGATCGGATCTCCGGCCGGGGCTAAACTGGTTGAGGGTCTGGGGGTAAGTTCATTTAACACCCCCTCGGACATTCCCCTGCCACAAATGGCGGCAATCAGGCAGGCAGTGAGCATTCCGATGGACTTCTATATTTACACTTCCCTTTCTTTTGGCGGTATGAACCGGTTTTACGAGGGGCCGGAAATAGCAAAATGTTGTGCGCCCGTTTATTTTAAAATTGAACCGGGTGTGGCCCTGTCTGCCGGTGGAGGCGAAAGCTTATACCAGCCATGGACAAGCGATGATGAACACCTGGTGATGATCAGGAAAAAAATCAAGTATGCGGCAATCATCAAGGAGATTATCGAGGAAAACGAACCGGAGATTAAGTTATCCGGGCAGGGGCCTGATGATTTATGTGTTCCGGTAGTATAGAAAATTATGAAAATGAAGAAAAAAGCGGTGGAAGCAAGTTCTTCATGGCGGGTTAATGATTTTATAGGGGTGGATTTCAGCGGTTCTGAATTTGCCGGTAAAAGCATTTGGGTCGCTACCGGGAAGCTGGAAGATGATCAGATACAAGGGAAAAGAAAAATCCTGGTCAATGACTGCCGTAGAGGGGAATCTTTGCCGGGTTCCGGCCGCAGGCGGCAACGCTGTCTGGAGGCGCTTTGCCGCTATTTAGAACAGCAGAAAAACGCCCTGGTTGGCCTGGATTTTCCCTTTGGGTTGCCCCGCCAACTGGTCCGGGATGAGAGCTGGGAAAGTTTTGTTTTTAACTTTCCGAACTATTACAGTTCACCCCGGCTTTTCCGCGAGAAGTGTTTTTCAGAAGCGGGGAAACGGGAGTTAAAAAGATCTACTGATTTTGAGTGCAAAGCGCCCTTTTCTCCTTATAACCTGCGGGTTTATCGCCAGACCTATTACGGAATCAAGGATCTGCTTCACCCGCTGCTTAAAAGAGGAACTGTTTGCGTTTTACCGATGCAAAAACCGTTGTGGGATTATCCCTGGGTTGTTGAAACATGTCCCGCTTCTACTCTCAAGGCGGCCAATCGCTACCTGTCATACAAGGGTGGGGGAGAAGAAAAATACCGGGAACGCCTTAAAATCCTGCAGTATCTGGAAGAAGCAGAAGGGTTAACTTTACCTGCCGGCAGGATTAGAGAAACAGTATTACAGAACAGCAGCGGCGATGCGCTGGACAGCATAATTGCCCTTTGTGCCGTCTCCAGGCAGAAGGATTTAACGGTAGATAAAGCTAAGTGGGACCTGGAAGGATATACATATTACTAAAATTATTACAGGGAGGTAATATGAGATGGAAATTAAAAAAATAGCGGTACTGGGTGCCGGACAGATGGGTAGTGGGATCGCCCAGGTAGCTGCATACTCAGGCTACGAGGTCAGCATGATGGATGTTTCTGAGGAAGTTCTGGAAAAAGGGATGAAGGGAATCCGCAAGAGCCTGGATCGCTTTGTCAAATCGGAAAAACTATCTGAAGAGGATGCGGAAAATGTAATTAAAAGCATTTCTACCACTACGGAATTAGGAGAAGCCGTTATTGGGGCCCAGCTGGTTATTGAAGCGGTGCCGGAAGATTTGGCTTTGAAAAAAGAGATATTTATTGAACTGGATGGTTTATGTGAAGAAGGGACTATCCTGGCCAGCAATACCACCGAACTCAGTATAACTGACATTGCCTCGGTTACCGGCTGCCCGGATAAAGTGATCGGCATGCACTGGTTTAACCCGGCACCGATAATGAAGCTGGTTGAGATGGTAGCCGGAATCGACACTTCCGATGAAACGATTGAGGTGGTAAAAGATGCGGCCCATAAGATGGGTAAAGAGACGGTGCTGGTTAAAGATGCCCAGGGATTTGTAACCAGCCGGGTGTTGGCCGCACACATGATGGAGTGCATGAGAGTCTTAGAAGAAGGAGTTGGTTCTGCAGAAGATATTGATAAAGCAGTGCGCCTGGGGCTGAATTACCCGATGGGCCCATTTGAATTGGCCGATTACGTCGGGCTTGACACACTTTTATATGCCTCGGAGGGTTTAACCGAAGCTTTTGGTGACCGGTTCAGGGCTCCGCAAATACTTAGAAAGCTGGTGGAAGCTGGTCACCTGGGCCGTAAAGCCGGAAGAGGATTTTATGACTACAG
>PUKR01000148.1 GCA_003552365.1 Syntrophomonadaceae bacterium | reverse complement strand
TTTGCCGTTTGAGGGGATTTTTGCTGAATTAAAAAGAAACACCGGCACCCAATTTGACCCGGACCTGGTTAGTATTTTGCTTTCCAATATGGGCCAGTTAGAAGGTGACGGGAATTCAGCTTAAGCGCTTTTTTTACTATCCAATAAGTAATTGTTCAGCACGGCTGAGCAGGCACTACTTTTATTTTCTCAATAATAGCATGCTGAACAGCTTACCGATCAGAATAAATCATCCCAGGTAGGAATTGCTGTCTCTCCCGGCGCCAGGTTTTCCATTTCAAAAGCTTCTTCTATACTGGCGCTTCCTTCAACGGCCATATCCTCATAAAGGTATGCGCCGGTCCATGGGCTGCTGATATCGATGAAGCGTTTAGTCGTCCCCCCCGTGGTGGAGGCTTTTTGTTCGATTTCAAAGTAGCTGCCAACGTATTGATCACCTTTGGCCACCTCAAGGCGTCCTTCTTCATCATAGTCAAAGCCATAGGCATCGTCTTTTACTTCATCGGAGACCCCGGCTTTTAAATCGGGGTCGTAAGGCCCTTCGGCAGCTTCAAACTCCTGCTCCAGGCTGCCGGATTCACCGGGCTCCGCTTCTATTTCTACTGCCCAAATCTGCTCACTGACTTCTTTTTTTTCCTGCCCCCGGATTTCTACAGAAGAATTAACTTTGAAGGCAGTTGAAAATAAAAACAGCATAATAGCAGCGGTATATATTGAAATAAGAATCATGTTTTTTTTCATAACCAAATACTCCTTTATATTAAATCAAATTTAACCGTTCAGCCCAAAAGCAGCAAAGCTGAACAGACACAATTAAACTTATAATCTCAACTTGACCCTACCACAACTAGCTTGATTATGTCAATTTACCGGTATTTATTCCTTTCCCTGTTTAGAGAGTAACCTGGCTGTTTTGCCTGTTGTTCCCTGCACCCAAATCGTTTCGTTACTGTTGTCCGCAATGAGCCGGCACCGGTCCAAAATGCTGCACGGATGAACAGATAAAATAAAAAAGTTAATTTATGGCTTTGATCCGTTGATGATTTTAAATTATATTGTTTGTAGAAAGGATTGAAAGTGATCCAGGAAGGAGGGGCCAGTATGTCCAGGAAGAGCCATAAGCTGGATCTCCACCCCATTTATAACCAGGGCGACAAAATTGATGCCGCCTTAGAGAATGCCATGGATGAAGCCGAAGAAGCAAAGGCCCGCGAACTGGAGATCATCTGCGGCAAGGGGAGCGGCCAGTTGAAAAAGCGGGTGCTGCGCTTCCTGGACCGGAAAGATATTCGCGGCCGCTATAACAGGATAAAAAAAGATCCGGATAATTTTGGCCGGGTTTTTATTTATTTTAAATGGAAATAGTATCTTGCCTGAACAGGTGCCGGACCCGAAGAGCATAAAAGAAATTGAACTAACTACATGTTTTTTCAAAGGGGGTGCACCGGCTAATATTAACTGTGGAAAGCGGGGTTAAGTTTTGCCTGAAAAAAAGCGGAACCGAAATAAGGCGGATCGGATTTCAATAATGGGTCCGGCGGAGGTTACCATAGAACCGCTCCTCTCTATGCTCCGTGCGGCGGAAGAAGCGCACCTGCTTAAGTTTGCCCTGGATAAAAATATATTTGATTTGGTTGACCGGGGACAAACTGCTGCCGGTTTGGCAGAAACTTTAGGTTATGATTACCGGAGGACCGTGGCTTTACTCGATGCTTTAACGGCCATGGGTTTTCTGTTAAAGGATCAACCGGGTAAAGATGCCGGTAATAACCCGGAGTTAAGGAGGCAGGCAACTGGCGAGGTAAAAAGGGAAGATGAAGGCTGTTCAGTTTGGCAGCAGGCAAAAAGTGAAGATGTTTATTATTTATCAATGCTTTCTTTCCATTACCTGAGAGAAAGTTCCCCTTATTTTAGCCGCGACCTGCTCATGAGGCGTTTTTCCAGGTTAATGTCAACTGAAGAACTGGAAGAAAAACTTAGCCGGGTTTCGGAGGAGAGAACAACTGAATCTGCAGCGGCACAGCAGGCGAAAAAAAATCCCGGAGAATTTACCCGGGTGATGGTGCAAAATGCGCTCGGCAGCGGCAGCATCAGGCGGCTGGCTAAACTGGTGGCAAGCCACCCAAGCTTTTTCGGGGCCCGCCGGGTCCTGGACCTGGGCGGAGGGCACGGTCTTTATACGGCTGCCCTATGCCGGCTTAACCGCCGGCTGGAAGGGGTGGTTTTTGATTTACCTGAAATAGCCGGGGTTACTTCTGAATATATAAAAGAACAGGTTTTGCAAGATCGTATCACCACCCGGGAAGGCAATTTTTATCACGACAGCCTGGGTGAAGGTTACCAGGTTGTTATGGCAGTGAATGCGCTGCACCGCCCTCCGAAAATTCTGCGCCGGGTGCTGGATAAAATATATGCCTCCATGGATCCCGGAGGCGTTCTTTATCTTCAGCACCGTTACCTGAATGTTAAGCGCACTGCTCCGAGGGAGTCGGTAATGTTTTATTTTAACCGGGCCCTTGAGGTCGATGCATTTTACCTGCCTTCTCTTAAAGAAGCCGTGAATTGCGGGATTGAAGCCGGCTTCAGCTTAAGCGGAATTTTTCGCTTCCGGGGCGGCGACACCTGTATTCGGCTTGAAAAAAGCAGCATCAACTAACGATGTTGGGCTGTTTTTGGCTAAATCAGGTTTTGCAAACCAGTGTGTAAAGATCCTGAGTGCCAAGCGGGCAGCGCAGCTTAGATATGTTTTTCAATAAAAGCATGGGCCTGTTCGATTAAACGGTGAAAATCTTGTTTTACCGATTCGGCATCGGAATCGGGGTTTTCCAGGAAAAAAGGGAAAGAATAAAGGTTTGTTTGAAATACTTCTTTTAAAATAGCGGTTGTTTTATCCCGGCGGGCAAGCGCTTTATCTTTCCCGCCGTAGAGATCTTGTTCCTGTTCGTTATGCCCGAAGTCATCGACCAGCAATATGTTGTTAAAAGATATTAAGCCCAGGGTTTTTTGCAAAGCATACCAAAAATCCGGGGTTGACTTATGATAACCAAGATCTGCTGAATTTGCGATGCTGATTTTCTGGTTTGCTGCGTGCCCCATTTTTTCAAGTTCTTTTTTAATATGATCCGTGGCTTCAGCATAATGGTCGGTAGCAATTGCCACCCGGGCATTATTGCTGTCGCTCAGGTAATCAAAAGTAGACTGCCACTTCGGATCGACCCGGGAATGATTGAAATATAGTCTAGTAAACTTTGAAACCGCTTCCTTGATTTCAGGGTAGGACAAAGGTTTTTCAGGATCGGAAAACTTGTCCTTGATTTGACTGCTTAAAATATTAACATAACCGGTTCCGGTGGTGCTTCCCTG
>PUKR01000192.1 GCA_003552365.1 Syntrophomonadaceae bacterium | reverse complement strand
CAATTCCTGCTGTAAAATTTTGAGAAGAGGTTGCTCGGTGTCAAAGATATTGACGGATAAATAAGCCTGTTCGGTTGATCCCGGCAATTTAAACATATTTAAAGGGCCGGCTTAAACTTTCTTTAGTTTAAACCGGCCCTTCTATGAAATACTAGACCGCTTCTTTTTGCTTCAACTTTTACCCCGATAAAACTACCCTGCTCTTAAATGACGTCCCAGGGCAGGATTTCAGGTGCAATCCATTCAATCGTGCTGACAATAAGGATGACAATAATGATAACCGGGATGACGTACTTAAGAATGGGCGCATACCAGTTACCAATGGTAAACTTACCTTTCTTTACCCCGTAGTTGATTTCTTCCCTGGCTTTATGTTCACCCCAAACATGCCCGGCAAAGATTGCCGTTAATAAACCACCAATTGCCAGGAAAACATTTTCTGCGAGAAACTCCATAAAGTCAAGGATGTCTCCGGCAATCGGTTCAAAGCTGACATGGTCCAGGGTGCTGTAGCCCAGGGTAGGCAGCAGGCCAATCAAGAAGATTATTGTTCCCATAGTGATTGCAGCAGAACTACGCTTCATGTTCTTTTCGTCAATTAACCAGGCAACACTGACTTCGAGCAGCGATATGGCTGAAGTTAAAGCCGCCACTGACAGAAGTATGAAAAACAGGGTCCCGAAGAAAGGACCGGCCACAGGAATTTCAGCAAAAACCCCGGGCAAGGTAATAAATGCCAGGCCGGCGCCCGCCCCCGGGTCAAGGCCCATGGCAAAAACACCGGGGAAGATAATAAACCCTGCCAGGATGGCAATGCCGGTGTCCATTAATACCACGTAGCCACCGCTACCGGGAATTTCGTCTTCCCGCCTCAGGTAACTGCCGTAGGTTATGATAATGCCCATAGCCAAGCTCAAAGTGAAGAATGCCTGTCCGATCGCTGCTACAAAAGCCCCCGCAGTTAAATCTCCAAAATCGGGGATCAGGTACCAGCCAAGGCCTTCACCGGCACCGGGGAGAGTGACTGCCCTGATTAACAGGATAACCAGGAGCACACCCATGACCGGCCAGAGAAATGTAACCCACCTTTGGATTCCTTTTACGATACCGGCTGCGACAATTCCCACTGTTAAAACCATAAACACAGCATGCCATATAATCGGGGGCCACACTGAAGTAATATGACCCATAAAGGCATCGGCGTAATCAACATCGCGTCCCAAATTGCTGAGGGCAGACTCAAAAATGTAGGCAAGAGACCATCCGGCAACCACTGAATAATAGGATAAGATCAGCACAGAAGTTAAAATAGTCAGTGCTCCCACCAGCCACCAGGGAGTATTGGGAGCCAGTTCTTTAAACATGCCTACCACATTTTTCCGTGAAGCTCTCCCCAAAGAAATTTCCGTAACCATCATCGGGTAACCAATTATAAGGACTATAATCAGGTAAACAATGACCCAGGCTGCCCCGCCGCCTTCACCTGCGATATAGGGGAAACGCCAGATATTTCCTAATCCCACAGCGGAACCGGCGGCAGCCAAAATAAATCCTAACCGGGATACCCAGCTTTCACGTAACGCCACGGTAATACCTCCTTTCAAAGATCAACAGCTTTTTCCAGGCAAAACATACCTGCATACTTAAGTTAACGGAAAAATAGAAGCGTAAATAATTAAGTTATCGCCCTCCTTTAACCGGGGAACTCATTCATTTGGTTAAAAACTGTAAGCTGAATTGTATTACTAAATATGAAGAATAACTAGACTATCCTCTTAATTCCTAGCAGTATAATTGAAATACGTGGGTTTATTTTATGGTTTTGTTAATTGTACCGCGACTGGCCTTATCTGTCAACAGTACTAAATATTAAGAAGATATCGCAAAAAATCAATGCAAACTATCCCACTAAAGCCACTGCCTCAATTTCGACATTGGCGCCTTTGGGCAACCCTGAAACTTCGACACAGGCCCTGGCCGGGTATTTTCCATTAAAAAAAGAAGCATAAACATCATTTACCGGGCCAAAATCATCCATACTTGTAAGGTAAATGCCCACCCTGACCAGGTTATCAACGCTTAAACCGGCTTCTTCAAGAATGCTAACAACATTTTTCATGCACTGCATTGCCTGCTTTCCGGCATCACCGGTTACCAGTTCTCCGGTTGCCGGGTCTAGAGGGATTTGACCTGAAACAAAAAGCATACTGCCGGCTTTAACTGCCTGGCTGTAAGGCCCGATAGCTTCCGGCGCATTCCTGGTATTTACGTATTTGAGTTCCATTTAACAAGCACTCCTCTCTCGATCGATTTTAAATTATTTATCCGAAGCCAGTTCATTAAACCCGGCAGAACTAAAGCAGACCGGTTAACAGCATACCGGCTGCCGGGCGAAAGTATATGATAAGCCCGTCCGCCCGGTTTACTGATCCCGACTTTTGCGGCGGTGGGCCTATTTTCTGCTGAACATCCTGGCATTCGCCGGACATGCGGACAAGACCATTAATTCAGGTTTATTCAAACCCCGCTACCTTTACTTTACCAAGTTCCGCTTCATCTTCATCCACTTCGCCCCTGAAACCGCCAATATCTTCATTGTAGCTTAGCTCGGTATTGCCGACACTGACCGTGTAATCATCCGGTTCGGGTGTATCAAGCAAAACTATAACAAGCTTTTTACCCGGAGATAATCCTTCTTCCACCAGGAAATCTTCAATCAAACCGGGGGCAGCATCCGGCAGATCGGGAAAATGATCGATAAGCTTCAGTGATCTCTGCATGATCAGGGTGGCGTCCCGAACATCTACCTCTCCGTCGCTATTTACATCAGCCAGTAAAACCTGGTGATCATCCAGGGGTTCGAGTGCCAAGACATGCCTCATCACCATCACCACGTCGTGGACGTTTATTTCCCCATCTTCATTAAGATCGCCATAAATTGCTGCCGAAGCCGGCAAAACCAGCAAGACAATGAGTAGAAAAGCAGCCAAAGTGCGCATTCCAAATTTTAAAAAGCTACCCTTAACAAAATTACTATTCATTCGCACCACCATGCCTTTTCTTTTTTTAAAAAAACGTTAGGGGTTCATTTCGTATGCCCCGTTAAGGGCTAACACATGGTTTTCCCAGATGTAATTATACCTGTTTTTGTCGTCTACCGGTTTTTTAAGCATTTTTGTAAAGTATTCCATTTGCTCAGCAGTAGCGCCGGGCTTGTTGTATAACTGGATTGTAAAACCGGTAAAATCCCTGACCATGAAATCAAAGACCTGGTCGATCAGTTCATCTTCAAGCTCATGTATTTCCGCATTTTCCAGGATTAGCTGCCCGTAAACCACCAGGGTGAACAGTTCACCCAGCTGCAT
>PUKR01000015.1 GCA_003552365.1 Syntrophomonadaceae bacterium | reverse complement strand
TTTGTAAAAATGCGCTGGAACCTTACCAGGCTATACCCGAATTTTACAGACGAATCTTTTAGAAAAGACTGGGAGAAACTATCTCAAACCCTCGATTCCCTGGAAAGCTGGGAGCCGGGTACTCCCGGAGGAGAAATCGACCGGGCAGAAAACTTTATAAAAAGTTTGGTTGAATATTATAACCTTTACTCAAAACTGCTTTCGTTTGCCCACCTGACGGTTAGCACGGATGCCCGCAATGAAGAAGCCTTGAAAATAATCGAAGAAATTGAGAAGGAAGGCACCCGCTTAACCGGACCGCAGGTCAGGTTCCAAAGGTGGCTTGGCAGCCTGGAAGATTTGCCCGGCATAATAGAGCAATCACCGCTGCTTCAAGAACACCGCTTTTTCCTTGAAGAACTGATCGAAAAAAACAAGTACCTGCTCTCTGAAAACGAAGAATCGATCATTGCAAATCTAAAGCGAACCGGCTCTTCCGCATGGACCAAGCTGCAGCAAAAACTAACCTCGACGCTAATGGTTGAAGTAGAAATAGCGGGGGAAGTTAAAACCCTGCCTCTCCCCGAAGTAAGAAACCTGGCTTTTAAAAAAGACCCGCAAATTCGCCGCAACGGTTACGAGGCGGAGCTAAAAGCTTATGAGCGCATTGAAGAACCGGTAGCGGCCGCACTTAACGGAATTAAGGGCGAGGTGCTCACCGTAACCGAAAAACGTGGCTTCAACCATCCCCTCGAAGAAACTCTCCTGAAATCAAGGATGGAAAAAGACACCCTTGAAGCTATGCTTGAAACAATGGAAGATTACCTGCCTCTTTTCCGTGAATATTATCGAACCAAAGCTGAGCTATTAGACCGGGGGACTCAACTACCTTTTTACGACATATTTGCCCCTCTCGGCGAAGTGGAAATGGAATTTACCCTGGAAGAAGCAAAAGAGTTTATTATTGATAACGTCAAGCAGTTCAGCAGGGAAATGGCCGAACTCTATGAGAAGGCCTTTGACGAAGACTGGATCGATGCCGAACCCAGGGAAGGTAAACGGGGCGGGGCATTTTGCGCCAATCTCAAGCCCATCGGAGAAAGCCGCATCTTGAGTAATTTCACGGGTAGTTTTAACGACATGAGCACCCTGGCCCATGAATTAGGACACGCATATCATGGACACTGCCTAACCGACGTTAGCATCTTAAATGCAAGTTACCCCATGCCACTGGCCGAAACCGCCTCTATTTTAAGCGAAACCATCGTCACCAATGCCGCCATTGAGGAAGCGGACCCCGAGCAGGCCTTTGCCATCCTGGAAAGCAGGATCAGCCAGGCCGGTCATGTTATTGTCGACATTTACAGCCGTTACCTGTTTGAAAGCAAATTGTTCGAGCATAGAAAAAAAGCATCGCTAAGCATTGAAGAGTTAAAAAACTTGATGCAGGAAGCCCAGAAAGAAGCTTACGGTGACGCCTTAAACCACGATTACCTGCACCCTTATGCCTGGCTCAACAAGCCGCATTATTACATGGCAGGCAATAACTATTACAACTTTCCTTATGCCTTCGGACTCTTATTCGGCCTGGGCATTTACGCTCTTTACCAGGAACGGGGCAGTGATTTTATCGATGATTACAATACTTTGTTAAAAGCTACCGGACAAAACAAAATTGCCGACGTTGCCGGTATGGTTGGTATTGATTTAAACTCGCGCGGATTTTGGGACAAATCTTTTAAGGTTATCGAAAAAGACATCAACGATTTCACAGAACAGGCAAGCCGGCGCATAAAACGGTAAAATCTTTGGGGATTGTATTTTGCTTTAGCTGATTGTGGCTTGATCCTGAGCGCTGATTAAAATGTTACCGAAGGATACCCATGGGAGTTTGCTGGGTACCCTGACCGAGTGGATTGTCATAGCGCATAAAGTTTTCGATCTCTGTTACGGGCAGATTGTCATGGGATTTTCCTACCACCATGCTTCCTCCCAGATCATTTACATCCATGATCACCACGGGGGTGCCGTTTAAAGCTTTGCTTATTTTTAAAGCTGCCAGGTCCGGTTTGTCCGGCGGAGGAATAATATACCGGCGAAGTTCTTTGAAGCGGTGCTCAACCACCCCGTCAATCATGGAAACTTCCATCCCGGCAACCCGGTAAAAATCACCCGAGCGTCCCACCAGCTTACCTAACCCCCCCGCAAGTGCCGCAAGGATTATCCTGGGCTTGCCGGCCATTTCAATGGCCACCTGCATTGTCCGGGGATCACGCATTCCGATACCGTAAGGACTGTTCACCACAAAGCGCGAAAGGATTTTTGCCAGCAACCCAACCCTAACTTCATCTTCAGCCACTACCCTGCCCTGGCTGAAAGCTACCGCTTTTTCGCTGCAAACAACTATATCTCCATTTGTAAGCTGGGGCTTTACATACTTTTCCGCAGTTTTAACTATGGAGTCATTGGGACGGATTAATTCGGTTTTAACCGGTATACACTGCTGAATTTTTATATCGTTGAAATCCTTGGCGGAATCCCTGCTGCCGTTATTATCCATTACTATTTCCTCCAGGGCTTAAAGCCGGAATAGTTAAAAAAGCGCTTATTTAATCACTTTGCTCCGGCTGATACCCCTCTGAAAAAGACCTTTGTATATTTATATTTTTTTGTACGACTGAACTTAACTATTCTACATAAAAAATAATTTGCCTTTTAATTTCTCTCCCCGAAATGTAAATATTTTGTAAACTTATCAGTATGAAAATTACTGCGGCAGTTTAAGAACCCGCTCCAGTTCTGCCCTGACCATCAACCTTTCAGGATGGTCAAACCCCTCGTAATCCTTGGGGTGGCAGGTCTGAAAGGTAAGCGCCGGGTAGTCGGTATCAAACAGGGGTGACCAGTCATATTTATCCACCACCTCAGACCACTCAACCTCGTAAATAAAACGATAACCGTCAGTTTCAAGATAAACCTGATCACCTTCTTCCAGGAGATCGAGATCATAGAAATGATACCATGGCCCCGGACTATGTCCCGCTATAGCCACGTTGCCGTTATCCGTCCCGGGAAGTGAGCTGAACTGGTAATGGACCGGGCTTTCGCTCAACAAAGGCATCAGCTGGTCAATCCAGCTGTTGTACTCTTCGGTAGAAAAGTTCCAGGGCTCGTTGCCCACTTCTTCCCGGTCATAAGTATCCTTATCGCTTAAAATCTCCAGATCCAGTTCAATTGAAGGAATCACCAGGCGCATCGGTTCCCAGCTTTCCAGGGCTACTTCTCCCTCCACGGGATCCAGTTGATCTGAATCGATTATTTCATCATCTTTGCCGCTATCATCCAGGTTTTCTTCTTCCGCTTCATGGATAAAGGTTTCAGCTTCCC
>PUKR01000254.1 GCA_003552365.1 Syntrophomonadaceae bacterium | reverse complement strand
GGGACTTCCTGGACAAAGAAATAGACTAAAATCGCTACCACAAAGCAATAACCGGCGAAATAAAATAGCCTGCCCTTCTTTAGAAAATCGATCAACCAGACAATCCCGATCCAGGAAAAAATGAACGAGGCAATAAAAGAAATGATCAGGGGGACGGTTCCGACAGCGGCCCAGATTTCTAAAGACATCTCACCAACGGCTAAAACGGTGGAACCCAGGATCGCCGGAATTACCAAAAGAAAGGAGTAGCGCACCGCCGTTTCCCTTTCCAAACCGGCCCACAGGGCAACAATAACCGTCGATCCCGACCTTGAAATACCCGGAAGGACAGCTACCGTCTGGGCCAGGCCGACCAGGATCGAATCGAGGTAAGTCATATTTTCTTCTTTGCGGTTGCCGTATTCCTTAAACCGTTCAATTAAAATCAGGGCAGCGCCGGTTACGGCCAGGGCTGCTGCTATGAAGGTGGGAGTTTTCATCACGTCTACCACCTGGAACTTTAAAATTATCCCCAGGACACCGGTAATAGCGGTAGCTACAATAATATAGATTCCGAACATGAAATGAACCCGGTTTGCAGGGGTTTTTTCGCCAAAATAACTGAAGAACCCGGTAATTACCGCCCACAATTCTTTGCGGAAATAAAGGATTACCGCAAAAACGGAAGCAATATGTAGATATATTTCAAAAGCCAGGCCGGGGAAGTTATAACCTAAGAGGAGCTCAACAATAATGATATGGGCCGTGCTTGAAATCGGCAAAAACTCGGATATTCCCTGGACAATCCCAAATATTAACGCTTCAAGTATATTCATTTCCAACAAAGCCTCACTTTTAAAACCCCGGGACACCGGGGCAACAGTTTGCTCAAACGTAAACAATAATAACAAATAATAATACTGCTTAAAAGATATTTTTTATTTTTTCCCGCCACTGCTCCATGACGAACCTGATGATATGATCTTGCTGCAAGGTAGTGAGCCCTTCGAAACTGATGCCATACTTATAAGGCATGTTAGGTTCAGCCCAAATTCTTGGAGCAAGGTCCTCCCTAACTACCCTGCCTTTAACTTCAAACGGTACAGTTTCGTTTTTAAATTCCAGGTTAAAACGCATTACTATTTCTTTACCTAAAGCAAGCTCCTGAACAGTATTAAGCAGGGCGCCTCCCCCTGATAAATCAAGAAAAAATCCTTCATTAAGACTATCACCGTTTGATGCCAAATATTCCACTTCGAACTTCACCGGCACCCGCACATAATAGCGGCGTTGAATTCTTATGAACTCCGAGGTTATTTTAAGTTTACATTCGGGGTTCCTTTTTGCTATATATTGGACTAACCTGGCCTCGGCAACATACAGGCTTTCTTTCCGGTCCTTTTTGATAACCTCCAGGATAACTGCTTCATCCTCTTCTACCGCTATTTTCTTAATGTCTTCTGCAAGGGCGATATCAATATCTTCTTCATTAATTCCGGCAATATAACCTTCAATATGTTCTTTATTGCTGTTGTGGGGATTAATCTTAACTTTGTCTCCCATGGCCAGAAATTCAGCCGGCATATCCAACCCACCTCCGGTCATTTGTCGGCTTGAATCCTAAAATATAGAAAAAGCGCAGCTTCCCGGGAATGAGGCAAAGCCCGGGAAGCTGCCCCTGTACTTTTGCATCATCAAGTTTCCCCGCGCTTTTCCCAAGTGTAAACTAAACTGAAAGGGCTGACAAGAAAGATTATCATTTAAGCCCCGAAAACTTTTTCCAGGTAATGTTCGTGAACTTCTATAGCATTCCCTCCTCTCAAAACAAAACGGATCAACACAACCTCGTTCAATTCAGGGATAACTTCCTTTATAGTCCGGAATGCAATTTCTGCAGCTTCTTCCATTGGAAAGCCGAAAGCACCGGTAGATAGAGAGGGAAAGGCAAGGGAGTCTATTTTGTTTTCTTCAGCCAGCCGCAGCGCATTGCGGTAACAATCAGCAAGATATTTTTCCTCAGGTTTATCCTTGCCATAAACCGGACCCAGGCAGTGAATCACGTAACGGTTAGGCAAATTATGGCCTCCTGTAATCACTGCTTCACCGGGCTTTATTGGCGCAAGCGGCCTGCATTCTTCCTCAAGGCCCGGTCCTGCTGCCCTGTGCAGGGCACCGGCCACACCACCACCGGGCTTTAGCTGCGCATTAGCGGCATTAACCACCGCTGCGACATCTTCCTGCCCGGCAATATCCCCGCTGCCGCACTCTACAGTTACTCCCGAAAACACTTTTTTCACTACTGGATGCCTCCTTTTAATAATAGTGTAGCACCGCTCAGGCCTTTTTCAGATCAAACCCGGCAGGCTCGAAATGAAAGGCAAGCCGGTTGGTTTATTCGACAACCGGACGAAGGCTGAGCCGGTCTACTTTGATCAACCAAACTATTTGTTTATATTATACAAAGAGGCCGGGCATTATCAAATGCCCGGCTCTTTCAAATGACCGCCCTAAATATAAACTATTTTTTAGCCAAACTTGCATAGTCCTCTGGCTTAAACCCCATGACCAACTTTTCTCCATCGGTCAAAAGCGGCCTGCGCATAATCCTCGGGTTTTCTTGAATCAACCTGGCAGCTTCCTGGTTCGATATTTTTGCAAGCTCAAGCTTTTTCTCCTTGAAGGCTTTGCTCCCTGCATTGAGCAAACCGGAAACATCGGTGCCCCCCAGCGAGGCAAGCCTTTTTAAATCTTCCCCGGTGGGAGGTTTTTTCAATATATCGTGATACTCGAATTCCACATTATTCTCCGAAAGCCACGCTTTCGCCTTTTTACATGTAGTTCAGGCCGGAAAACAGTAAAATTTTAACACAACTTTATCCTCCCGTCCTTAATCCCCGATTTTCCAGGTTTCCCATACTCGCCCGACAAGATCCGGCCCCGGTTTAAGCGACTTTTTACCCGGCTGCCAGCCCGCCGGGGTCGGTTCCCCGGTTTTACGGACGTGCTGGAATGCCTGCACCTGGCGAACCAGTTCGGCAAAGTTGCGCCCCACAGGAGGAGTAAGCACTTCCATGGCCTGAATAACACCGTCGGGATCGATTATAAACCGTCCTCTGACATTAACCCCGCCCTGTTCATCATATACACCGTAAAGACTGCCAATCCGCCCTCCTGTATCAGAAAGCATCGGGAAAGGCACGCCACCGTCAACCATCTTTGAAAGTTCCACTTCTTGCCAAATTTTGTGAGTAAACTGGCTGTCCACACTACATGAAAGCACTTCCACACCCAAATCCTGCAGTTCTTTGTACCTGGCGGCAACTGACGCCAATTCAGTCGGTCAGACAAAGGTAAAGTCTCCCGGGTAAAAACAAATCACTACCCACTTATCC
>PUKR01000259.1 GCA_003552365.1 Syntrophomonadaceae bacterium | reverse complement strand
GAACAGTAGAGACAGTTGCAGAAGGGGAAGAGGTAATGTTGGAGGAATACAAAAAGTGGTGTCAAAAAGGCCCTTCTGCCGCTGTGGTTGATAAGGTTCAGGAAAAATGGGAAGAGCCAACCGGTGAATTTAAAGGGTTTGGTGTTAAATAATAACGATGCACTAATCAAACTAGTCCCCCTGGATAAAAAGCAGTATTGCGCAAACCCTTGCCATGTAATAAGATAAGCCTAACCTGGCCAGTTAAAATAATCGCTTATTTTTTCACAGGTTTAAATTAATATTGGGAGAGCCGGCATTGAGCAAAGCTATACAGAAAAGTCTTTGGGTCTTATTACTGGCAGGATTGCTCCTGGGAGTGCCCAGGCTCGCCGGTGCCGCTGCCAACCTGTTTAATTATCATGCCATTGACCCCGACGGATCATTTGCCTGGATAGCGGTGCACCATATTGTCCAGGCCCTCATATTCATGATCATAATTTTTGTTATCACCATATTAAAACCCCTTGATTTTGGTTTTAAATGGGGGGACACAAAGGTTGGCAAAAAATATGTATTATCATTTGCCCTTATTTTCGGCGCAGGTTCTTTAGTCAGCCACGTTATTACTATTTTGACCGGTTCATTTCAACCATTTCAATACCCTCTAACTGCTACCAATATCTTTGGACAAATGGGCTTCCAGCTCTTATTGTCCGGTCCCTCAGAAGAGCTTATTTTCAGGGCTTTTGCCATTACAATGCTGGCGCTTTTTATCAGGGGCCGTTTTTTAAAGGGAAAAATTAGTTATGCCAACTTCATTGCAGCAATCATTTTTGGCCTGGCCCACGTGGGCATTTCTATTGCTCCTTTAAGCCTCGACTATAACTTGTTTCAGGTAATTCTTTCGATCGTATTAGGGATCTTTTATGGTGATTGCTATGAAAAAACCGGCAGCCTCCTTTACCCCATGCTCATGCACAGCATAAGCAATGTTATTACGGTTGGCATTGCAATTATAGCAACCTTCCTTTTAGCTTGATTTTGCCCATTGTGTCCCGAAATTATTGGGAGGGAAAAGATAATGAATATAAACGAATTTAAGCTGGAAAGATACTTTGCCATTCATGAATTCAGCGCTAAATATTTGCTAAGCCCATCGGACTGCGAGAGTCTTACCATGCAGGAATTGATAGAAAAGGCCGACCAGGAAAGCTTAGATCTGTGGAATAACCTGAAACTGGGCTATACAGAATCAAAAGGTCATCCACTTTTGCGGGAGGAAATAGCAAAGCTTTATAACCACACCAGTGCTGAAGATGTTATAACCATCGTTCCGGAAGAAGGAATATTTATAACCATGCATGCTCTCCTGGAACAGGGTGACCATGTGATCATCATCGACCCGGCATATCAGTCCTTAGTTGAAATACCAAGAGCAATAGGCTGTTCGATCACAAATTGGCGGGTTGAAGAAAGGAGCCAAAAGTGGCACTTAGATCTAGAATACCTGGAAAAAAACATTAATACCGACACAAAAATGATTGTCCTAAATTTTCCTCACAACCCAACAGGATACCTGCCAACGATAGAGGAGTTCCACCGCATTATTGAAATAGCCCGGCAGCACGACTTATACCTTTTCTCAGATGAAATGTACTGGCTCTTAGATCATCAAGAAGGCACGGGGCTGCCGGCTGCAGCAGACGCCTACAAGAAAGGAATATCCCTTTTCGGCCTTTCCAAAACATTTAGCCTGCCCGGCTTAAGGCTAGGATGGCTGGCCACCCGGGAAGATGAGTTATTAAAGAAAATATCAGTTTTAAAAGATTATACAACCATATGCGGCAGTGCACCCAGCGAAATTTTAGCGATCATGGCATTAAGGCAAAAAGAAGATATCCTTAAAGCCAATAAAGATCGGATCCGGGAAAACCTCGCAGCAGCAAGGTCATTCTTTACCAAACGGGACAATTTATTCACCTGGTTAGAACCCCGGGGAGGTTCAACTGCCTTTGTTAGGCTCAATCCCAAATATGATGTGGAGGAACTTTGCGAGAATATTGTCCAGGAGAAAAGTATCATGATTGTTCCTGGCGGGATCTTTGATTATGCCGGCAACTATTTTCGCATAGGGTTAGGGCGAAATGATTTCAAAACAATCCTTCACGAACTGGAAGAATACTTTGATCAATTGGCGTAAATTTCAGGGAAAAAATTTCGGGACACAATGAAAATTATTTTTTAAAATGGGGGCTTCCTGAAAATCAGAAAGCCCCCTAAAGGGTTAACCGGTATAACTGCGCTATTTATTGTTTAGGGCTGCACCTGGAATTCGGCGCTATCCCTGGTGGAATGCTGCCTGCTGATATCGTCTGAGTCCCGGTGCATGCCGATAATCAGCTCATATGTTTCTCCTGCGACAATTTCTTCCACATTGTAACCTTCATCTGCCGGAAAACTTAGCGGATAGGCAAATTCTAAAACTGTCTTACCTTCTGACCGGTCTATAAATGGCTGTGCTACAGCATCAGTTTCAACCTCAGAGTGAGAGCGCCCCCTGCCCACATCATCCCTGTAAGCAGGCTCACCATCATCTGTCAGGTAGCCAAGGACCATATTAGCCCCGTCCATACCACCACCGCTTTCATTAATCCCTACTGAAACCCACCCCTCAACTTCAGCTTCCATCAAGACATAGATATACTCTTCGTCATACGCCAGGTAGATTGCAGCACCAGAAGCTTCAACAGGATCAAGAGGATATCCTTCGCTGGAACCATCCATGTTAAGGGGGTCATCTACTTTGCCCATCATGTTTTCGTGTTCTTCAACAACCTCTTCTTCCGGTCCTTCAACCGGTTCCTCTACTACTTCTTCTTCCGGTCCTTCGGCACATGCGGCAGCAAAAACCATGAGCAAGCTTAAAACTACAACCAAAACACCCTTTTTTAACATTCACAATTCCCTCCTAAAAATTTACTAAACATCATTAAGGCCAAACAAGCGTTGAGTCGTGCATCTATATATAACCCTACCATTATAATAGGTGAAGTATACTTATTTTATACAATCAATTCCTATCTGTCAACTGGTATTTTGTTATCAGGGAGTTGCCTTTTTAAATGCGTCCCATTACCAGATCCGCCCTGCAATTTAGCCTTCATTGCTACTCATCAGTTGATCGATTATAATGCTAGTATCTAAATGGTTATATATTCAATGCTGAAACAGGCTGGAAAATAATCGTTCGTGCAAATACAGAAGAACCTGTTTAACCACTCGGCTTAAAGTGATACCCTGCACTGTAAAGGTTTCCGGAACTGGATTAAAAAAACCATAACCGGAAGGAAGATTGGCTTTAAAAAACCTCTCGATTTCACAAAGGAGTGTTTAACT
>PUKR01000067.1 GCA_003552365.1 Syntrophomonadaceae bacterium | reverse complement strand
GGAAAAAGTGATATAGTCAAGCTGTGGTTTCATCTGCAAATAGTGGTTTAGCTCTTCAATGACTTCTTCCAGGGGCACATATTCTTTTCTGTCCACCGTTAAAAAAGTGGTTTTTCCGCACTCGCAGTAGATGCAGTCAAGGGTACAGGTTTTAAAAGGCACCAGGTCAACACCCAGTGATATTCCAAGCCGCCTTGATGGAACCGGTCCGAACAAGTGACGAAAGCGCATAAAATCCTCCTAAAGTACGTAATTCTGCTTGCAGTATAGTTGCCAGCCGCTATTTATATTTTCTACCATGAATACTATAGCAAAAATTTATTGTTGATGTATACCCATAAATGGTTTATAATATATAATAGATATATACCCATTTACTCTGGTGGAGGTGAAAGCAGTGAAATTAGCTGTATCGGCGAAAGGAAAAGGGCCTGGTGCCGAAGTTGATCAACGGTTTGGCCGCTGTCCCTATTTTGTAGTGGTGGACTCAGAAAGCGGAGAAGAGATTGAAACCATCGTTAATGATAATGTAGATTCAGCGGGCGGAGCAGGCCCTCAAAGTGCTCAATTGCTGTCGATGCATAATGTTGATGCAGTAGCAACCGGTAATGTAGGGCCCAATGCTGTAAACGCTCTTAAGGCCGCAAAAATTAAGGTTTATACAGGGGCCACCGGAACCGTGGAAAGCACAATTAAAAGTTTTAAGGAGGGACAGCTGTCGCAAGCAACAGAAGCAACTGCCGGACCTCATTCGGGTTTAAGAAGATAGCCTTGAGCCTGAAAATGCTAAAAGTATGCTTGTTTCAGCTGCATCGGTGGGTTATTCGGTTCAGGGTAAATCATTTAAAGCGAGGTGATTGATATGTACAGAGGAAGACACTGGTATGGTCCCGGTTTTTGGAAAGGTCCGGACTGGAATCCGGGTGCAGGCGGTTTTAGAGGCGGCCGGCGCGGTTGGGGGCCCGGCCGGGGGCCCTGTCATTTCTGGCCTCCCTACCCCGGGCCATATTATGGGCCTGGATTTTACGAACCGGAAGAGGAAAAAGCATACTTAAAAGAACAGGCTGAAGTATTAAGAGAAGAACTAAGCGCCCTTGAGAAAAGAATCAATGAATTGGAAGAGTCACAGTAGTGTTTTAAAGGTTGCTCCTGCCGGAGTTGGCCCGGTCCGGCAAACTTTTATACAGGCTTTGCCGGACCGGGATCAACCCGGGAAAATTAGCTTAATGAGGTCTACTCGGGCGCCGGCTGGATTTTTTGCTTCGCCGGCCATTACTACCGTTTTTTGTAAAGTCCCCGGCCCAAAACCTGGCACGGCTCTGGTTGTAGCGCAACAATTGCTCTTTTAATTGGTTGGCCGGTTAGGGAGAATGGCATAAATTAACAAACGCACGATAAATACTGTTTTTTCCAGAAGCTGAAAAAAAGCAGGGGGGGTAAATGATGAACCTGGCTATAGCCAGCGGTAAAGGTGGAACCGGCAAAACAACCGTAGCGGTTAACCTGGCCCTGTTATTATCTCAAGATGAACAGGTAGAATTCCTGGATTGTGATGTTGAAGAGCCCAATGCCCATCTTTTCATAAAACCAAAATTTGAAAGCGTTAAAGAAGTGGGAATACCAAACCCGGTTATCGATTTTAACAGATGTGATTTTTGCGGTCGCTGTGCGGAAGTATGTGCTTTCAATGCTTTAGCAGTATTTCAAGAACATGTAATGGTATTACCGGAGTTGTGCCATGGGTGCGGTAGCTGCGCTTATTTTTGTCCGCAAAAGGCTATTTCAGAGCATGATCGCACAATCGGGGTGATCGAAAGCGGAAGTGTTAACCGGATTGATTTTGTCCATGGCTGCTTGAATCCGGGTGAAGCGATGTCGCCGCCTTTAATCGATGCAGTTAAAAAAATGGCAAGCCGGGATAAAATGACGGTCATTGATTCTCCGCCGGGAACCTCCTGTCCAGCCATAAGTGCTATAAAAGGCAGTGATTTTTGCATCCTGGTAACAGAACCGACTTCGTTTGGATTAAATGATCTTGATCTTGTTTATCAAACAGTAACCAGGCTTGGTCTTCCTTCCGGGGTAGTGATCAACCGTTGTGATATTGGAGATGGCCGGGTTGAAGAATACTGCCGAAAAAATAACCTGCCGGTACTTCTGAAAGTTCCTTTTGACAGGAAAGTGGCCGGGTTATGTGCCTGCGGTGAACCGGTGATTTTTAAGTTTCCCGCCTGGCAAAAAAACTTCAAGCAGCTGTATGATCAAGTAAGGATTTTGGTTGAGGGAGCGGTTTATAATGAAAAAAATGACAGTTATTAGCGGTAAGGGCGGGACCGGTAAAACTTCTTTGGTTGGAGCGTTTGCCTCTCT
The DNA here is from genome assembly GCA_003552365.1 of Syntrophomonadaceae bacterium. Lineage (GTDB taxonomy): Bacteria > Bacillota > Dethiobacteria > DTU022 > DTU022 > B1SED10-74M. The sequence goes on along the minus strand of PUKR01000067.1, from coordinate 1,015 downwards.
TGCCGGGGGAGACCTAATACTGGTTGACGGTGATGTCGATGCTGCTAACCTCAGCCTGATAACGGGATCCGACCTCTTAGAAACTCACGAATTTTATGCCTCAAAGGTGGCAAAGATCGACCGGGAAAAATGCAGCGCCTGTGGCCTCTGCATTGATTTGTGCAGATTTGAAGCAATATCAAAAGAATACCTGGTTGATCCCATCAATTGTGAAGGTTGTTCATTTTGTGCCCATGCCTGTCCTGACGGAGCGGTCAGTATGCTCGATAAGACTTCGGGGCAGTGGTATGTTTCCAATACGACTTATGGAAAATTAGTGCATGCCCGCCTGGGAATAGCCGAGGAGAACTCAGGGAAATTAGTGACTACGATCCGTAATCGTGCCCAGGAATTGGCGGAAGTTTCAGGGAAAAAGTATTTGCTTATCGATGGGCCCCCGGGAATTGGTTGCCCGGTTATCGCTTCTTTAGCCGGCGTGGATGCGGCCCTCATCGTTACCGAACCTTCAGTTTCGGGAATTCATGATTTGGAACGGGTAGTAGCTCTATGCCGCTATTTTGAGGTTTCTCCTGTGGTTTGTATTAACCGCTATGACCTGGCTGAAACTCAAACCTCGCGAATTGAGGATTATTGTTTAAAGGAAAGGGTGCCTTTGGCCGGCAAACTGCCTTTCAATCGCAGCTTTGTAGAGGCCATGGTTCGGGGTAAACCGGTGACAGAATGGATTGACGGATCGCTGTTAAAAGAAATTAACGTAGTTTGGGAGATATTATCAAAATAAATTGGCCCACAGATAGAGCAGATTAGATTCAATTTGAATGGCAGAGCTTGTTAGCTCTATTTTTTTATGGTATCCTGTTTCTTGTAGTATCCTGAGGTATAAAAAATCTTCAGTTTGCAGGAAATTTCCCCACTGCTATATACAGGCTGTATAAAAAATTATTTCAATTTTTAGCCTTCAGATCCAATGATTTTTCCCCTGTCGATTAGTAAACTATAGTTGATGATTTTCCCG
>PUKR01000236.1 GCA_003552365.1 Syntrophomonadaceae bacterium | reverse complement strand
GAAAGTTTAAGCCGGCCCTTTAAATATGTTTAAATTGCCGGGATCAACCGAACAGGCTTATTTATCCGTCAATATCTTTGACACCGAGCAACCTCTTCTCAAAATTTTACAGCAGGAATTGAAGGACATATAATAAGGTAAGAATAGCTTTTTAACAAGGGAATTAGTCGAAAAGGAGACAGTATACTTGGAGACCACCCACCGCCTTATATTTGAAGATGCAAGGAAAGTCAGGGCTTTAGATGATCAAAGTATTGATCTGGTGGTAACTTCACCTCCTTACCCGATGATTGAAATGTGGGACCAATCATTTGCTGAAATGGACTCCCGGGTCAATGGTTTCCTTGACAATGGAGAGTATGCCCGGGCCTTTGAAGCGATGCATCAAGTTTTGGATCAAGTCTGGCAGGAACTTTACCGGGTAATGAAAGACGGAGCTTTTGCCTGCATCAATATCGGGGATGCCACCCGCACCAATAACGGCCGGTTCCAGTTGTTTGCCAATCATTCCCGGATCCAAAGTAAGTTTTTCGAACTCGGCTTTGATGTTTTACCCCTGGTTCTTTGGCGAAAGCAGACGAACGCCCCCAATAAATTTATGGGTTCCGGGATGCTCCCGGCCGGGGCGTATGTTACCCTGGAGCACGAATATATCTTGATTTTCAGGAAAGGAAGCAAGAGAAAATTTACTACCGCCGAAAATAAGTTGAAAAGAATGCGGAGCAGTTACTTCTGGGAAGAAAGGAATGTTTGGTTTTCAGACCTTTGGGACTTTAAAGGTGCCAGGCAGGATATGGACAGCCAAGCTTTGCGGGAAAGAAGCGGCGCTTTTCCTTTTATACTTCCCTTCCGTTTGATTAACATGTATTCCTTGATGGAAGATACGGTGCTTGATCCATTTTTAGGCACAGGTACCACGATGATGGCGGCAATGGCTGCGGGCAGAAACAGTGCCGGTTGTGAAATTGACCGGGGATTTCTTGAACCGGTGATACAGAGAATTTATGAGCAGTGGCCCTTGTTAAACCGCTATAACCTGGACCGGATTAAAAACCATCTCGATTTTGTTGATAAGCAGAGAGATAAAGGTAACCAGCTTAAGTATATGAACAGTTACTTTGGCTTTCCGGTAATGACCAGGCAGGAAAAAGAATTAAAGTTGCCCTTTGTAATGTCTTTTTCTGAAAGAGATGCTAATTGTTTTAAGGCAGTTTATTTTAATGATCAGTATATCCAAAGTATTAAGCCGGGAGAGCTTGATATTAAGCATTTAACCTACGACCACGGTGTGCAGGCCAGGCTGTTCTGATCGGTATAGAGAACATGTCATTTTTCTATATTTTTCTTTCTGCAATTCCATCAAGATTAACAGCGATCTAGTTGCCATTGAGCATAATTAAGGGAAATATGTTTAGTCAAGCCATTATTTCCAATGAATTTTTGTATTGAAAAAGTTTTATATGGCAGTGCTACATGTTATTTTTTCCAGCTTTTGTGATTTGACAGGAGAATAATAAAATGAAGCGAATAAAAAACACCAGTGATGAATATTGGAAAAGTTATGATAAGAAGCGCTGTATAAGACAATAAGATGTTTGAGGTAGGGGAAAATGATATTGTTTGTTGTTATGGTTAATGAACCGGGTTTATTTTACAATAAAAAACCTTAATGGAAAGGGGAAATTACCGTGTCTAAGAAAAACGTGTTGGATTTCATCAGGATGAAAAAGGAAGGCGAGAAGGTGGCCTGGGTTACCGCTTATGATTTTCCCATGGCCATGTTTGCTGAGCAGGCAGGGATGGATATGATCCTGGTTGGCGATTCCCTGGGGATGGTCCTGCTGGGTTACAAGGATACCATTCCGGTTACCATGGAAGACTGCCTGGCCCACTGCCGGGCGGTTCGCCGGGGGGCCCCACAGACCTGGATTGTAGGCGATATGCCTTTTGGTTCCTACCAGACCAGCGATGAAGATGCAGTGAAGAATGCAATTCGCTTTCTTAAAGAGGCTGATATGGACTGCATCAAGCTTGAGGGAGGCGTAAGAGTAGCCAGCCGGATCAAGGCGATCAATGATGCCGGGGTTCTGGTTATGGGACATATTGGACTGACCCCGCAGAGCGCCGGACAGTTAGGTGGCTTCAGGGCTACCGGTCGGGATGTGGAATCTGCCAGGAGCCTGATTGAAGATGCCCTGGCTGTCCAGGAAGCGGGTGCTTTTTCCATCCTGGTGGAAGCGGTTGCTCCCGAGTTAACCGAATTCCTGACCAGGAAACTCGATATTCCCGTTTATTCGATCGGGGCGGGAGTAAAATGTGACGGCCAGCTGTTGATCTGCGGAGACATGCTGGGGCAATTCCAGGCCTTTACTCCCAAGTTTGTAAAAGTTTACGCCAATGTGGCTGAAACATGCGTTAATGCTTTTAAACAGTACTATTCAGAAGTTAAAAACGAAGAGTTTCCCACCGACGATCATGTTTATCCCCGTAAAGACAGCCTGGAGGACTTCCAGAAATTATTCGATGAGTACAGTTAAGAAAGAAATTCAGCTAGCAACGATGAAGCAGTAGAAACCAATAATAAATAGCGGAGGTTGTTTAAAATGTCCTTTGATAAGATTGAAAAGTATATCCAGGAAAAAACGAGCTTCCCTTTAAGGGATCGCTATGACCTGCCCACATCAGAGCATGCCTTTCCCGATGGTTCCCATTACCGGATTGAAATTGCCGGAATGGAAACCATAGAAAACCTTGAGATTATGACCAGGGAGGCAGAAAAGAGACAGGTTCCCGTGCACAGGGTTATCTCTACGGTCAGGGGAGCGGCCCTGATGGATAAAAAAGAACTCGAAGAATATGCCAGGGTGGCGGCAGAAAGCAACTATGAAGTGATTATCAACCCTATCCCGAGCAGGGGTTGGGACAACGGCCGCCAGTATGTTACTCCTGAAGGATATGTTTCAGGGATGAGACTCAGGGGCAGCGATAAAGTCTATGAATGGTTAAAAGAATTTGATCGCTGCCTGGAAGCCGGGATTAAAGGATTCCTGATTCCCGATGAAGGGTTGTTGGCCCTGGTAACCAAAATGAGAGAAGACGGGGTAATCCCGGAAGATGTCAGGTTTAAAGTTTCTGTATTTGCAGGCCACGGCAGCCCGCTGGGGGGCAAGCTTTTAGAGGATATGGGCGCTGATAGCTTTAACCCGCTCGGGGATTTGACCTTGCCTATGCTGGCTTCAATCAGAAGCACTGTCAAGCTTCCGCTTGATGTTTACGTCAGCCTGGTGGAGTCGATGGGCGGTTTTCAGCGTTTCCACGAATGCCCGGATATTGCCAGGGTCAGCGCACCGGTATACTTTAAAATTGAACCGGGCCGTTCAGAAGCTGAAATGTATAACGCCTG
>PUKR01000084.1 GCA_003552365.1 Syntrophomonadaceae bacterium | reverse complement strand
GGCGCGAACTGGAACCTTTCTTATGATTGCAGCTCGTTGAGCCGATAAAACAACACCCTTTTTCCGAAAACCGGCTGCCGAAAATAATAGAAAGGCCAAGGGCAATTAAAATTAGCGGCCAGCCGTAACGGGCAACATCACTGCCGCTTAAAGCTGTTGCTCCGGCATTGTAAAGGATGTTGAACAGGCCTATGCCCCCTACCCAAAGGCCCAGGCCTAACCCGACCCAGGAAAAAACGCCCTTGCCAAAGCTGTGCCAGATGATAGCAATACCGAGCAGAACCAGGACTACCGGCCAAAAGGCAAGGCCAAGATTATAAACCCCGGTTACCTGAAGTAATACTAATATACCCAGAGTCAGTAATATAAAGCCCCACATTTTTTGTGTCATCTTCATCATACCCCTTTTAGATTATTGTTAATCTGCTTCTAGCTTCTTCCGGGTTAAGCTTATCACCGCAGAGCTCCGGGGCAAAGGTCCCCCGGTCTTAAATCGGCATCGTCCTTAAGTATGATTTTTTACCAATATATCACTTTTCAAGACTTGAAATAAAGCTTTTCCGGTGTATTTTAAACCGAACTGTGTTAAAATCTATGAGGATCTAAGTTCAGGCTGGATTATTTTAACGCCAAGGAGAGAATATTCATGGACAAACTTTTTTACCCGGAATCACTTGTGATTATCGGCTTATCCTCCAAACCAACCAATATACCGAGGTTAACCCTGGAAAACTTGCTGCGCTGGGGATACCGGGGCAGGATATTTGGGGTCAACGAACGCAGTGACGACGTTCACGTTGATGGAATCAGGATGTTTAAAAATATCGAAGACCTGCCGGAAGTTCCCGATATGGCTTACTGCATGGTTCCGGCCCAGGTAATCCCGGATATGATGGACCGCTGTGGAAAATTCGGGATCAGGAGAATGGCCATCCCTTCAGGCGGCTTTTCCGAATACAGTGAGGAAGGGAAAAAACTGGGAGATAAATTAATTTCCCTGGCAAAAAAATACGGGATCCGTTTTGTCGGTCCCAACAGCTTATCGGTGGCCAACACGGACAACGGTCTCTGCCTTCCTTTCGTCGCTTTGCATAAAGCACCTATCGGCAGCATGTCTATAATATCGCAAAGCGGCGGGGTAGCCCTGACCATGCTTAATTACCTTTTGGACGAAAAACTGGGACTGGCCAAGCTTGCCAGCATCGGCAACAAGCTTGACTTAGATGAAGTTGATTTCCTGGAATACTTCGGTAAAGATCCACAGACAAAAACTATATGCTTATACTTAGAAAGCCTTAACCGGGGCAAAAAGTTTATTGAAACCGCTAAAAAAATCGACAAGCCGATTATCGTTTACAAGGCCAACACTACAAGTGCCGGGGAAAAAGCGGCAATGAGCCATACCGCTGCCGTCAGCAGCGATGAAGCTATCATCAATTCAGCTTTTGAAGAAGCAGGGATTATCCGCCTGAACAATTTTCTTGATTTTATCGGGGTAACCAAGGCTTTTCAGCTGCCGGCAATGAAAGGGAGGCGGGTCATGGTTATGAGCCCTGCCGGTGGCTTTGCCGTCGCCGCAGCGGATCTCTGCGAAAAAGAGGGGTTTGCATTCGCCGATATGGGAGAGGACTTTTACAACAGCCTAAAGCAATTCAGCAGCGCAGGGGTAATCAAATTTTCCAATCCGCTTGACATGGGCGATATATACGACCCCCAGCTAACAGCCCACGTTTTTTACTCGGTAATGCATTCAGAGCAAACCGATGGAGCAATTTACATCAGCCAGCGGCCGCACATGCCCCAGGGTGATAACATATTTCAAAAAATGTTTTTAGCCGATCTTTCCAAGGAAACCTGGGGCTCAATCCTTTCGGCCGGCAAACCCCTGGGAGTGTGCTTGTTCGGACCTTCCAAGGTTATTCAGCAAAGCAAGCGTTATGTTGAATTCCCAATCTTTAATAGCCCCGAGGAAATGGTTCATTCCCTTTCAGTCCAGATGAAGTATTACGAAAGGAAACGATTGGAGCAACAACATGACAGTATTATAGGACCGGAAGGAATTGATCACCAGGCCGCAAAAAAATGGATGCAGGATAAACAGGGCGATTACGGGGAAGAAGCCCTTGACCTATTAAATGCCTACGGGATCGCCACCGCCAAATCGAAGACTGCGGTAAACAAAGAAGAAGCGGTGAGCCAGGCCGAAGAAATCGGGTTCCCGGTGGTGATGAAAGTCGTTTCGCCGGACGCCCTGCATAAATCGGATGCCGGCGGGGTCTTGATCGGCTTGAAAGATAACGATAGTGTAGCAAGTGGCTTCGATACAATCCGCCAAAACCTCCATAACTACAACCCGGAAGCTCATTTTTGCGGGGTCAGGGTCCAGGAAATGGCCGGGGAAGGACACGACATGTTTATCGGGGGCAGGCAGGATCCCTCTTTCGGGCCGGTGGTTTTTTTCGGAATGGGGGGTATCTACGTGGAGGTATTCAAGGATATTGCCAACGCCCTCTGTCCCATAAGGCCGGAGATTGTGGAAGATAAATTAAATGAACTTAAATCAGCAGCAATACTGAAAGGGCTGCGCGGTAAAGAACCGGCCGACATCAAGGCTTTTGTCGACCTGGTGGTGCGCACTTCTCATCTACTGGCAGACTTCCCGGGAATAAGCGAACTTGACATCAACCCGGCCCGGGTTTTCTCAAAAGACAGCGGAGCTAAAGCCCTTGATGTGAGGATGCGCTTAAGCTATCGCTAGTTTAAAGGCCCCGCAAATGCGGGGCCTTTCTAACCGCAGCCGGACAACCCGCCGAAACGAAATAGCGCCGGTGCATTTTCATATCCAAAGTGCCTGTTCAGCTACTGCCAGCCTTTTATTAATTTACCTGGATTTCCATTTGCCGGATAATCCGTTTTTAAAAAGTAAAGTGTTTTTGCTCAGCTGTGCTGCTTTTGGACCGGTAACTGCTGAGAATTATAATAAAATACCAACCAGGTTATTTTATCTGCTAACTGCGCTTGTGCCGGATTAAACCGGAGCAGGGGATTACTTCCACCCCTTTTTTCTCCAGCCCGTCAAGCAGCAGGTTCATCCCGATAGAATCACTGGCCATATGCCCGGCAATGACTACATTAACATGATGCTTTTCCGCTTTTTTACGGTGTCCTTCCTTTATATGCATTCCCACTATGGTTCCCACCCCGGCCTGGGATAGTTTTTCGTAAGCATCTTCCGAACCGCCGGTGCCGCCGGTCATATCGACCAGAACTTTCCCGGCCCTTCTTTTTTTATTGCCGATTATTATTTCCGGGCCGGCATTATGCCTGGCAGCTTCGGCATATTCAGGAATATCTTTAAGCATTTTTATAATATCCCCTAATGTGCGCGGTTCTTCATTGTCAAAAAGCTC
>PUKR01000276.1 GCA_003552365.1 Syntrophomonadaceae bacterium | reverse complement strand
GCGATGGGGGTTAAGCTGGCAAGGGAAAGGGGCGACCAGGTTGTAGTAGTAGTCTCTGCCATGAGCGGGCAGACAGATCAGCTGCTTGATATGTCGAAAGAGATCACCCCCGTTCCTTCCAGCCGGGAACAGGACACCCTGGTAGCTACCGGGGAGCAAGCCTGTGCAGCCCTGCTGGCTATTACCTTGGAAAGCCTTGGGTGCAAAGCCCGTTCTTTCACCGGGAGCCAGATTCCCCTGGTTACTGATGCCATCCATTCAAAAGCCCGCATTATTGATTTGCCAACCGAAAAACTGCAAAAAACTTTATCGGAAGAAATTGTTCCTGTAATCGCCGGTTTTCAGGGCATCACAAAAGAAGGCAGTATTACCACCCTTGGGCGGGGCGGTTCCGACACAACTGCTGTAGCCCTGGCGGCCGCCCTGGAAGCAGACTATTGCGAAATTTATACAGACGTGGACGGGGTGTATACAGCCGATCCAAATATCTGCCGCCAGGCCCGGCATATCGAAAAAATTTCTTACCAGGAAATGCTGGAACTGGCCGGTTTGGGCGCAAAAGTAATGCATGTCCGTTCCGTAGAACTTGCCCAAAAATACCAGGTTCCACTTGTGGTAAAGTCATCTTTTAATGGAACCAGGCAAACCTGGATCGTTAACGAGGAGGAAGTTATGGAAAATTCGATTATCAAAGGGGTTACCCTGGAAAAAAACGTCTCAAAAATTTCATTAATCCGTATTCCAGACCGTCCCGGGATTGCGCAAAGAATATTTGCCCCGCTAGCCGAAGCCTCAATTAACGTAGATATGATCATTCAAAATGTCAGTATAGACGGATTCACCGACTTGACCTTTACCATTCCCACCACCGACCTGGAAAAAGCAAATGAACTGGTCAGCGAGGTGGCCAGGGATATTGAAGCCCTGGAAGTAAGGGCCAATAACAACATTGTTAAAGTATCGGCGGTCGGGATTGGCATTAAAACCAACCCCGGAGTCGCCGCCCTTATGTTTAAAGCTCTCTCTGCAGAAAATATTAATATACAGATGATCAGCACATCGGAATATCGTATTTCCTGCGTAGTGGAACAAAAATACGGAGAATTGGCTGTGCGTGCAGTCCACCATGCCTTCGGCCTGGAAAATTCCCAGGGATCTTCTACAGGTGAGTAGTGTTTGTCGGGGAGGGATAACATGAGTACGGATCAACGTCAGCGTTTATGGGCCGGGTTTTGGCAAATTGCAGATCCTAAAATATGGATCGCCTCAACTATTCCTATGGCGGTAGGGGCGGCAATTGCCTACGAACACCGGGGAAGCTTTAGCTGGAGCTGGTTTTTAATCGGTGTTATCGCTATATACCTGCTGGAAATCGGAAAAAATGCAATTAATGAATATGTTGATTACAACAGCGGCGTGGACCGGTTTGTTGCCCCCGATAAAAGAACTCCGTTCAGCGGGGGTAAAAAGACCATCATTGAAGGCAAGTTAACTTTAAAGGAAAACCTGGTTATTGGCATTCTCACCATCGGAGTCGGCAGTATCCTTGGGCTTTATGTAGTAGCAACCAGGGAATTTAATATATTATGGATCGGCTTAGCCGGGGTCTTTTTTGCCCTCTTTTACAGCCTGCCGCCAATTAAATTTTCTTACCGGGGCCTTGGTGAGCTGGTGGTTGGATTTACATTCGGCCCCCTGATCACAGTAGGCACATACCTGGTGCAAACCCATACAATTACCCTTGATGTATTCCTTGCTTCACTGCCGCTTGGCTTTATTATCGCCAATGTACTTTGGATTAACCAGTACCCTGATTATGAAGCAGACCTTAAGGGAGGAAAGATGAACGGTGTGGTCAGGATGGGCAAAAAAAAGGGAGTTTCGGTGTATGCTCTTATGTTTGCCGGAGCTTATTTTTTCGTCCTGGTCATGGCAGTTTTCAGCAACAACTTCTTGTGGCTTTTACCCTTGCTCTCCTTGCCCCTGGCAATAAGGGCTGTTCGGGTAGCCGGACGCTATTTTAATGACATCCCCAGGCTGATCGAAGCAAATGCCAAAACAATTCAAATCTACCAGCTAACCGGGGTGACCATGGTTGCCGCCGCACTGCTATCTGTACTGGTAGGCTGATCTTCACCAATACCAAACGGGGAGGTTATGCTGACTATGGAAAACAGTATACTTCCGACATTTACCACGGCCAACTGGATCTTATTTTTCATGGGTATCTACATACTGGTAATCATTGGACTTGGTCTTATTTACAGCCGCCGGGTCCATGAAGCAGATGATTTAACGGTTGCCGGCAGGCAGCTGAGCTTCATCTTTATGGTACCTTCCATAGTAGCCACCTGGATTTGCGCCGGCGCTATGATGGGTGCTGCCGGTTATGCCTTCCTTTTTGGCATGCAGGGTGTTATTTTTGACCCCTGGGCTCCTGCGCTTTGCATGGTTTTAATTGGAATCTTTTTTGCCTACCGCATGCGTAAAGCTAAATATACCACGATAACTGATTTTTTTAATCACCGGTATGGAAATTTCAGCGGCTTTCTTTATACCGTTATTCAAATATTATCCGCAATGGCCTGGCTGGGGGGACAACTGGTTGCCCTTGGCATTATAGTTTACTTAACCACCGGTTTTCCCCTGCAGTTCGCCGTAGTTATTGCAACCATAGCTATCATTATTGTCACAGCCTTCGGAGGTTTATGGGCCCTATCCCGGATAGATACAATCGCTTTCAGTTTGATTTTAGTAGGTTTGCTCATCCTGCTCCCTTCTGTAATCGGAGAAGTGGGGGGAGCAGGCGAATTATACCAGGGCGCTGAAAACTGGGCCGAACTACCTACCTGGTCTATGAGCATGGAAAGCGGAGAAAAAGGGTATCTCTGGTATACCGGGTTGCTGGGGATCCTGCTCTATGTTTCGGCATGGGCCTCCCTTTCGCTTGGCGATGTGCCAAGCCAGGTCCTGATGCAACGGGCCCTGGCCGCCAAAAATGAAAAAACCGCTGTAGCAGGTTTTTTTACCAGCGGTATTTTATACCTTACCATCGGGATGATTCCCGTATTAATTGGCATCTCCATTTATACCACCGGCATGCTTGAAGGAATTCCGGTAACCGAAGCTGAAAACGTTCTTCCCTGGGCGGCTTATACCTTTCTACCGCCCTGGGCAGGAGTTCTGTTTATAGTAAGCCTTGCCGCCGCTATTATCAGCACCTCCGGCAACAGTGCCCTGATTATTGCCACACTGATCGGGCACAATGTCTACCGCTATATCAACCCCCAGGTTTCTTCAACTGAGGTATTAAAAATTGTCCGGGTAGCCTTGCCCATAGTTACTATACTGGCTATGGCCATTGCCCTTTATTTTGAAACAGTTTATAAACTGATAGTTCTTTCCGGGGGAATCCAGCTGGCAACGATT
>PUKR01000120.1 GCA_003552365.1 Syntrophomonadaceae bacterium | reverse complement strand
TTGGATGAGCTGGTTAATCTTAATGACCAGGATTACCTGGCGGTTATCCATGATCTTTTAATCAATATGACAGAAACCGGTTCGGAAACAGTTATATTTTCAGAACGGGATCGAAAAAGAATCAGCGAAAACTTTTGGCAAGAGGTTAACAAAGAACTTTCCAGTAAAGGCAAAAAAGGAGAACTGAAGCTTTCAGAGGAAACCAGGGATATTAAAGGTGGTTTTATTCTTCAGTCCGGTGGTGTCGAAATGAACTGTTCTTTTGAGTCATTGCTGGATATGAAGAGAGATGAACTGGAACCTGAAATAGCCGGGTTGCTTTTTGAATAACCGGGAAGCTTTCCTCCAGGAAAGGGGAGCAAGAGCTGATGCCCATTGATAATACAGTATACGCCTATTCAGTAGCGCGGGTAAAGGCCATGGAGACGCGTTTGCTTGATCAGAGCCAGTTTGAGCGAATGATTAACTCCGGCTCGGCTGAAGAAGCTTTAAAAGTGCTTTCTGAGTCTGATTATGCTGCAACAATAACCGAGATGGCTGATGTCCATGAATTCGAGTCCATGCTTACTGATGAGTTGCAGTATGCATACGAAGTAGTAATGAAAATTGCACCCATACCGGAATTGATTGGTATGCTGGCCCTGCGATATGATATCCATAATTTGAAAGTATTGTTTAAAGCTAAATTTTTAGGGATAAAAAGCGAGCTTTTAATCCCAATCGGTTCTTTGGATCTTGGCAAACTGGAAAATATTGTGGAAGAAGGAGATTTCAGGGACCTTCCGGATAAGCTGCGCCGGGCTGCAGATAAAATTACCGAAGAATTTATGGTAAACCGTGACCCACAGGTTATTGATTTAACCCTGGACCAGGTCCTTTACGATCAGTTAATCAATGATGCCAGGGAACAGCGGAACTGCTTTCTCGAAAACCTCTTTATCAGGCAGATCGATTTAACTAACCTGAAAACCTTAATCAGGGTTAAGCATATGGGAATGGGGCATGATTTTTTGAGGTCGGTGCTTTTACCGCACGGCTCTATTCCGATTGATCGCCTGGCCGCTATGATTGAAGAGCCGCTGGAATCTGTGATTTCAATGCTGGCCATCAGTGATTATGCCGATCTTGTCAGTGAGGGAGTGAGGGAATGGTCGGAAAAAGGTTCCGCTTCACTCCTCGAAAAGCTTTCTGATAACTATATTACCGCTTATTTGCAGCAGGGCAAGTGGGAGCCCTTTGGGGTGGAACCCCTGGTTGGTTACCTCTGGGCAAAAGAGATTGAAGTAAAAAATATCCGTATTGTTTTGGTGGGCAAAATAAACAAGCTGCCTTCCGATTCAATCAGGGAGCGGATTCGAAATGTCTACGTATAAAATTGCCGTAGTTGGAGATAAAGATTCAATCCTGGGTTTTAAAACTATAGGGGTGGATACTTTTTCCGTGACCAGCAGCGAAGCAGCCCTTGACACCTTGAAAAAGCTGGTTTCTGAGAACTACGGGGTTATATTTATAACTGAAGAATTGGCAAGCGGTATGGAAGATGTAATTAATGAATTACACAAACGATTCTTGCCAACCATAGTTTTGATCCCTAACAGCAAGGGAACTAAGGGGATAGGAATTCAGCAAATCAAAGATAATGTAGAAAAAGCGATTGGCGCAGATATTCTTTTTAGGAAAGAAGGTTGATAACTTGGCTGCAGGAAAGATAACTAAAGTTTCCGGCCCTCTTGTGGTTGCAGAAAACATGGGAGATGCCCGGATGTATGATATGGTCAGGGTTAGTGATGCCCGCTTGATGGGTGAAATTATTGAATTGCGCGGTGACCAGGCTTCCATACAGGTTTATGAAGAAACAGGGGGGTTAGGTCCCGGTGAGCCTGTATATTCAACCGGAGAACCGCTCAGTGTCGAGCTTGGTCCCGGTATGATCGAATCATTTTTTGATGGAGTCCAGCGTCCCCTGGCTGCAATTAAAGAAGAAGTCGGTGATTACATTACCCGCGGTGTGGAAGTTAGCGCTTTAGATCGGGAGCGGAAATGGGATTTTGTACCAAAGGTTAAAGACGGTGACAAAGTCCAGGCGGGGGATATCCTCGGCACCGTGCAGGAAACAACTTTAGTTGAACACCGGGTTATGGTCCCGCCCGATTGCGCGGAAGGGACGGTTAAAGAGATTGTGAGCGGTGAAGCGACTGTAACCGATGTTATAGCCAAAATTGAAACCGGCGAAGGCCTTGTTGAAGTGACCATGCTGCAGCGCTGGCCTATTCGTAAAGGCCGTCCCTACAAAGAAAAAATGGGTCCGCATATTCCGATGATTACCGGGCAGCGAATCCTTGATACATTTTTCCCGGTTGCCAAGGGGGGAACCGCTTGTATTCCCGGTCCGTTTGGCAGCGGTAAAACAGTGACCCAGCATCAGCTGGCCAAATGGGCTGATGCCGAAATTGTGGTTTACATCGGCTGCGGTGAGCGCGGCAACGAGATGACCGATGTTTTGATGGAATTTCCAGAGCTACTGGACCCAAAGTCGGGCGAACCGTTAATGAAACGGACCGTGCTGATTGCCAATACATCGAACATGCCGGTTGCCGCCCGTGAGGCATCTATATATACAGGGATTACGATAGCGGAATACTTCAGGGATATGGGCTACAGCGTGGCCTTGATGGCTGACTCGACTTCCCGCTGGGCGGAAGCTCTACGCGAAATGTCGGGGCGTCTTGAGGAAATGCCCGGTGAAGAAGGTTATCCCGCTTACCTGGGTTCACGACTGGCTGAATTTTACGAGCGATCAGGGCGCACGATTTGCCAGAGCAGCAATGAAAGGGAAGGAGCTTTAACCCTGGTTGGGGCTGTTTCACCACCGGGTGGAGATTTGTCGGAGCCGGTGTCGCAGGCCACCCTGAGAATTGTAAAAGTTTTCTGGGGATTGGATGCCTCTCTTGCTTACAGGCGGCACTTCCCGGCGATTAACTGGCTGCTTAGCTATTCGCTTTATCTTGACAATGTTGCTTCCTACTTTACCGAGACAATAGGGGAACAGTGGAATGAGATGCGCCGTGAAGCGATGCGGCTGCTCCAGGAAGAAGCTGAACTGGAAGAAATTGTCCGGCTGGTAGGGATTGACGCTTTGTCTGCACGGGAAAGGTTAACTCTTGAAACAGCCAAATCACTCCGGGAAGATTTCCTGCATCAAAATGCGATGCACGAGATCGACACTTACAGTTCCCTCCAGAAACAGTTTAAAATGATGGATGCAATTTTGATGTATCACCATGAATCCGGAGCCCTTATTGAAAAGGCTGAAATCGACCTGGATCTGGAAAAACTTTTTAATCTTCCGGTCCGGGAAAGAATAGCCAGGATTCGCTATATGCCGGAAGAAAAAATTGAAGAAGTAGAAAATATTAAACAGGAAATTAA
>PUKR01000279.1 GCA_003552365.1 Syntrophomonadaceae bacterium | reverse complement strand
CCCGCCTGGTTCTTCTTCAAATAGCTGATTAATCAATAAAGCCATTCTCTTGAAGCCATTGTTCTGCTGCTTCACTGGGTTCCATATCTTCCATATCAACCATCATGTTCAAAGAAGACATTTCTTCCGGGGTTAATTCCACTGCGATCGGGTTAAGAATATCCGGAATTTCCGGGAATTCATCAAGGATTTCCTGGCGGACTACCGGTGAACAGTTGTAAACCGGGTGGAATTCCTGATCGTCAACCAGGTTAACCAGGTTAAATTCGGCAATCCGGGCATCTGTAGCAAAACCCATGGCTGTGGCATGCTGCCCTTCATTCAGGGCACCGTAGGTGATTCCCAGGTCCATCACTTCGTAGCTCTCAAATTCAAAACCATAATGAACCTGCAGCTGTTCCAAGCCATCGTCACGGGCTTCATATTCATGGTCGGTAGCAAAGCTCCACTCGCCCGGCTCGGGGGCTTCCACCCCTTCATTAATGGCATCGGCAAGATCACTGATGGTTTCAATTCCCAGCTCATCAGCGTCTTCCTGGCGCATCATGACGGTATAAGTGTTGTTGAAAGGTGTTTTTTCCAGCCAGATAAGCTCATTTTCTGTCTCATCCCATTCGGCTATAGTGGCATAAGCTTCTTCCGGATCTGTAATTACATCGGCGCCCATAAATTCAACCAGTGCAGTACCGGTATATTCCCAGTACATCCCGATATCTCCTCTTTCAAGGGCTTCACGGGCCACTACTGTCCCACCAAGGTTGGTTTCATCTTCAGTTGGAATTCCGGCATCTTCCAGGGCGAGAATAGCAATTTGACCCAAGATCAACTGCTCGGTAAATTCTTTGGACCCAACAGTTACCGTTGGTTCATCCGGCTCACAACCTACCACAAACAACATCCCGACAAATAACATAACGGCTAAAGAAACTGTCACCATTCGCTTAATACTCATAAATTAATTCTTCCCCCTTCAATTAAATATTTGCTTATTTTACTACCTTGGAAAATAGATAATTCCTCCCTTATCAACCTCCTTCGATATAATACTGGTACACCTCATCTATAAACTACACTCTAGATTATAACATCACCTGTAACCCTTTTATCCCCAATAGATACAACCGTTTATTAGGCCCAACGGACAACCCTTTCCTCCACTTTTCCGATCAGGTAATCTAGTAAAATAGCAGTTACGGCAGCAATAACCGCACCATTAACAATAATCATGTCACGGTGAACCGAGAGGCCGGTAACAATAAGGTCACCAAGCCCTCCTCCACCAATAAAGGTCGCCAGGGTTGCCGCGCCGACGTTAATCACGATAGCAGTTCTGATTCCGGCAACAATAATCGGAAAAGCTATCGGCAGTTCAATCTTGGTTAAAATACGTAAAGGCCGCATCCCCATACCGCGGGCCGCTTCGATAATATTATGTTCAACCCCATCGATACCGGCAAAAGTATTCCTTAATATGGGCAAAATTGAATAAAGAAACAGTGCGAAAACAGCCACATTAAAACCAAGCCCTAATATTGTATAAAAAAGAGCCAGTACAGCCAGGCTGGGAACAGTTTGGCCTATGTTGACAAAGGTTTCCATCACCCGCCCTATCCGGTAAAGGCTGGGACGGGAAAGCATAATCCCCCCGGCAACACCAACGATAATTGCTCCGGTCATGGAAACAAGCAGCAACCCCATATGCTCACGGATAACCCTGAAAACACGCTCGTAGGTAAGCATCCGCGCAACTATGGAATCAGTGGGGTTATTAACGGAATAAATGACAATTACAGCAGCAATCGCGATCATGATCAGCGGAATACCTAACCATTTCCAAATTTCTCTGGCCATTGTTAGCCCTCCTCCTTAACTACGTTGAGCAGGTCGCCCAGGGTAATTGTCCCTTCGTACTGGTCGTCTTCATTGACTACGGCAACATAACCCTCCCCGCACTCAAGCATGACCGATAAGGCATCATTTAAAGTGGCATCGCTGGTTATCGTGTCGGTAACATCCTGGCAGTAATCTCCGGCCACTTCACCGCTTTTTCTCTTTAGATCACTTACTCCAATAACTCCTTTGAGTTTATTGTCTTTATCAACGACTATTACTGACCTGATATCGCTTTCCTCGATTTGTTTCTCAACCTCACCAATTTTTGCATCCTCGCTGGCCGGTTTAGCCCGGTCTACCTCATCCAAAATTTCATTGATGCGAATTAAGTGCAGCCGCTTGATGGAACGGTTACGCCCAACCAGGTTAGATACAAATTCGTCTGCCGGAGCGCTTAGCAGATCGCTTGGTGTGGCGTGTTGCACCAGTTCGCCTTCCCTCATTACGGCAATAGTGTCGCTCATTTTAATAGCTTCATCAATGTCATGGGTGACAAAAACAATTGTCTTTCCCATCCGTTCCTGGATCCTTAAGAATTCGTTCTGCAGGCGGGCCCTCGTAATCGGGTCAACCGCTCCGAACGGTTCGTCCATCAGCATAATCGGCGGGTCTGAAACCATGGCCCGGGCCACACCGACACGCTGGCGTTGACCGCCACTGAGAGCTGAAGGATAGCGATCTTTAAAAACCTTTGGATCGAGACCTACCAGGGTCATCACTTCGCTTACCTTTTGTTTTGTCTCATCTTTCGGCCACTGTTTCTCATTGGGAACGGTGGCAATGTTTTCTTCAATAGTCATATGCGGGAACAAGCCGATTTCCTGAATTACATAACCTATATCCAGGCGTAATTTTATCGGATTCATCTGCAGGGCATCCTCGCCCCGGATATAAATTTTGCCTCCGGTCGGCTCATAGAGGCGGTTAATCATTTTCATGGTCGTGGTTTTACCACAACCTGACGGACCGACTAAAACACATACATCGCCTTCATTAATTTCCAGGTTCAAATCTTTAACCGCCGGAATGTTGTGCCCCGGGAAAACTTTACTTAAACCTTCAAGTTTGATCATTTTTACTATCCCTCCTTAGTCCTGCCCTCAACAGAAAATCGTTTTTCTCCGTAGTAAAGGAGATAATCAAAAGCAATCGCTATAATCGACACACCGATTGCACCGGCGATGATCATTGGTTGATGCCCCCGGGAAATTCCGGAGAATATTAATTCTCCCAGGCCTCCGGCCCCGACATAAGCGGCAATGGCGGCAATGCCAATCATCATAACCGCTGCAGTGCGGACACCGGCCATAATCACCGGTCTGGCCAGGGGAATTTTAATTTTAAATAATATCCGCCGTTCAGTCATTCCCATTCCCTTGGCTGCTTCTACGATTGCCGGGTCAAGTTCCCTGATTCCGGTATAAGTATTGCGGACAATCGGGAGCAAGCTGTAAAGGACCAGGGCCATTACCCCCGTAGTAAAACCAATACCAAACAAGGGCACCATAAAGGCGAGCATGGCCATACTGGGAATAACCATTAAAACCTGGCAAACGCCCAGAACAGTCTGGGCAAAAGACTCATAATAGCTAATAATGATTCCCACCGTTACGGAAATAACTACTGCTATTATAAGGGTCAAAATCACCAGCCAAAGATGTTCGAGCATTAATTCCAGAAGCATGTCGCTGCGCCGGGAAATCCAGTCTACTGTATCTCTAAATAGTCCCGGTTCATATTCCACATCTTCACCCTGTGCTGTCAGGAATAGTAAATTTGCAGCAGTTCTGAACAGGTCGCCTGTAACACCTATAATTTGCTCCATATATTAGCAATCACCTTTCCCCTGCTTTTTATTGTTTATATTTTAAAAGAGGCAGAAAAACCTCGTGCAGGCGCCATATTAAAAATTAAGGTGTAGTTTCTTTTAGCCGTTTTACAAAAGTAGGAAACCCAGGCAAACTGTACTGCGAAGTTTTAAAATCTCGCCAAAATAATGTTAAAACTATAGATGCATATCAAATCTAAATCAATTATTTCATAGATATAAACCATATACAAATAATGCTTTTCACCGTAATTCGACATTATTCTGCCTAAACTTTAGCATTTACAAGCTAAATTTGTTTAAAGCGACTTAAAATAAATAATAAAGCCTTAAATCACAAATATTCGCAGTACAGCTGCCTGGATTATGTTATTACTTGACTATTTGAATTATCCCGATCAATCCATGACCGAGGCCATGGCCATGCTGGAGGTTCATCTCCAGGCTGCGGATCGCATAGCCAAGCTGGGCTTCAATTAGATCTGCCCTGATATCGCCGTAAAGCCCCTTGCTGCCTTCAAGGGATTGCCTCATAACCCGGTAGGTTCTTTCTAAGGGCTTAATATTTGTTTGAGGCGGGTAGGGCAGCAGCTCTTCATCGCTGTCATAATGCTCCATCAAGGTCATGGTGTAATCAACCAGGGCATTCCAACTTTCGGCCAGGGTCTGCAGGGCCTGGTTTTGCCAGTCAAAACCATCCCGGGGCTTGTAACTTACCTTTAAATCAGGGAAGTAAGTCCGCAGGCCGCGTTCAAACAGGGAAGAAACCATCAAGCGAATAGGCTGAGGGTTACCGTTGTAAGTTCCTGTTTCAATATGCCGACCCACAAAGAGGGAGCGATCGAAGAAACGCAAAACCTTCAGCTCCACTCCGGCTTTACGGGCCGCACTTTCGAGGATTTTAAAAACCTCGGCAGGGGTCATAAGCCGCAGGGGAAATGAAGACAGCTCTACATTATCCCTATCCTCTTCTGAATAAAGGTAATTAATCACATAATCGATATAGGAAATTTCTTCGGGATTATGGGTCCACAGGTTCTGCCATTCGTATGAATAGCGCCCTAAAAAGTCAGCCAGGATGAGGCTGCCGTTTTCACCATGTTTCCCCATGTCAGTAAACAGTTTCTCCAGTTCTTCATTGGTACAGTGGGATAGAGTCCCGTAGGATGTAAAGTAGAGATCGTACGGCGCTTCCCCTTCATCCAGGGGTAACCCATTAGAAAAATCTCCTTTACAAAAATCAACGTGCTCAAAATTACCAAAAAGATTCTCAGCTTCCTTTAAAAGTTCCACGCTCAAATCAATACCCTTATAATGGTCAACCATGTCTTCCTGGATCAATCGAGTATCAAATTGGGAAAGCCTTGCTTCTTTGCTGATCCTGGTTAGCAATTCATAACCGTCACCGGTACCGCAGCCCAGGTCGTAGAACCGCAAGCCTTCCTGGCTGCTGCCAATTTTCCTTTTAACAATATCCTCCAGGTGAGGCCTGAGATAATAAGAGGTGATAAAATCTTCAAACTGGGTCCTGACATGGTCATATTTACAGCGCAGCCCCCTTACCTGCTCACTGTATTGACCATGACGGATTGCTTCTTGATATGCTTTATCAGCATCCATCTTAATTATTTCCCTCCTGCTTGTAATAATTGTTCCGCCACTTTGATCGCCGCAAAAGCATCTTTGCCGTACGCATCGGCGCCAATTTCCTGGGCAAAGTCCTCGGAAGTAGGAGCCCCGCCGATAATTACTTTAACTTTGTCACGCATGCCTTTTTGCTCCAGCTCTTTAACCACATCTTCCATGTTGGTCATCGTTGTATTCAGTAAAGCTGAAAGGCCCACCAATCCGGCCCCCTCTTCTTCCACCGCTTCAACTATCCGGGCAGCGGGAACATCAATACCGAGGTCTACCACATTAAATCCTGCTCCTTTGAGCATAATACAAACCAGGTTTTTACCGATATCATGGAGGTCTTTTTCAACCGTGGCCATGACAATTTTGCCTTTACCATCACTCTCGCCTTCGCCGCCCAGGTAAGGCTCCATAACTTTCATGCCTGCTTCCACAGCCTCAGCAGCAGTTAACATATCGGGAATAAAATACTCTCCACTTTCATATTTCTGACCGACCAGCTCCATTCCTTTACTTAAACCATCGAGCAAAATCGTATTGGTTTCTACACCTTCATCAAGGGCTTGTTGCACTAATTCAGCCACGCCGGGTTCTCCGGCATAATCCTCCTCAATACCTTCGTCTTCCTGGTTGCGCCGTCCCTGCAGGACGTTTTCCACAATCTTATCAGTCAATTCTTCTTTCAAAGTCCTTCCTCCTTAATTTAAACCCTTCTTATTGTTAATTACCTGTAATGATCTATACCTGTATAATCCAAAATCTCCTCACTTACTTGCCATACGGGTTAAGCCGGGATACCAGGCCCGGTGCCTGCTCAAAAATCTTCTTGCAAATCTCTTCAGGCAAGTATTGTGGTTCCCTTTCTTCGAGTTCCTTGAGATGTCTGTTAACCATCAAAAGGGATTGGTCCTGATCATCGGAATCTCCTTCAAACGGAAATCCTTCAAATATTCCGCCTTTACGCAGCATCTTTCTGGCATAACGGGCATACATCCGGTAAGGGCTGTCCATTACCTCGCCAATCATTTTTACAACCCGGTCCTTTTCTTCCGGTTTGATTCCGCTCTCACGCTGTAAAAACTTGGACATGCCGATCATGTGGTTGTCAAGGACTGCTTGGTCGGGGGAAAAGGTCATGGTTTTTTCCAGCAGGCCAAAAGCATAGTGGATCAGATCAGGCGCGGCAAAAGGCACCGCCGTGTAAGTATACATCTTTTCTACTGCAGACTGCATCCCGGGAACCCTGGCATCGCCGACACCGGCCGTTGAATAACATGGCACCTTGTAATAGCGGGCCATTTGCGCACAGGCCATTGTATAATGGCAAAATTCAGGAACACCATACATGTCATGCAGGTCGTCCATCCTGGCCCGGACCGGAACCGCTCCATAAATTACCGGCGCTCCCGGGTTGGCCAGCTGGTTAATCACAATCCCGGTGAGGGCCTCGGCATTAACCTGGGCTACCATACCCATTTCATCAATAGGTGCAGTTGAACCGCCCTGCGGCGACGTGGATATTACCACAGGCAGGTTCATCCTGGCAATGCTTACCAGCTTTTCTGCAGTTTCTCCCACAACTTGAAGCGGGCTTTTAATTACACTGGTTATGAAAGAAACCACTGGATTCTTTATTAATTCTTCACGTCCGCCGACAATTATCTCCGCCATTTTAACCACCTGTTCCAACTGGTTAAAATCAGCGATACCGCCGATAACCGGCTTGGTTATATTGTTAAGGGAAGCAAAGAACACATTTACGTCCTTGTTGTCGGTAGAGATATCCTCATCCTGAACATTTACATTTCGGATAAAAAAGTCCAGGTTTTCCAGTTGCTCAGATAGATGGGCAGAGCGGCACAAATAATCAAGATTGCCGCGCTTACGCCTGATTAACGGGAATTCCCTCTCGTGTCCGTCTTTTTTGGAAGTAAAGGTTTCCGGTTCCACTTCCAGCCAGTAATTCGTTTCCGAGCCGCTTCCAAAGTGGATCCTGGTTCCTTCGGCATCAAGAATAACTTTATTTTCCGGGTTACGGGCTCCAAGTGTTATTTTGGAGGGAACAGTTGCGAGGGCTTCTTTAACTACTTTTGAAGGAATGCTTACCCACCAGGCTTGATGTTCTCCTTCCCGGGTAGGTTTAACCCTGGCCCCGGCTTTTTCCAGCAAAGAAACACTCTCTTCATGAAAACACAATATCCCCGGATCCTCTAATATTTCCAGGGATGTCCTGTCAATTAACTCAATTTGCTCCCGGCTTAACCGGTTATACGGTTTGTCTACCATTACTCCTCTTTCGCTCAATCTTCCAGCCTGGCTTAATGCATGCCAGGCTGCTCACCTCCTTTTTTCCTTTTATTGTTTTCTTTAAAATAAAAAAACCGTATTAAATCGTCCAGGTCGAGCCTGATGCAGATTGTGATACGGGTTTAAGTGAAATAATATTTAATCCGGCCCGCTTGTCAGAGTGATCGACCCTTTTATAGCGAAACATATAACCACTCCTAAATATTAATTATGTCACATTTTCTGCGATTTCGCAAAAGCCGCTGAATACAGCGATACGAAGCATAGCTATGATATGATGAGTTATAGGAGATTAACCTAAACTATTATATATAATTGACCATTAAAGGTGAGCTTATCTTGTATTGTCAGCTTTTTACCCATTTACAGTTTTAAACCTAACTTATAGTTGTGTTATAATAAGATGAAATTTTGAACAACCAAGGGATAAAATTATGAGATTTTTGGTATACCGCCTGGCACAAAAACTGGTTGCCGGTCGTAACCTTTACAAACCTGCCGAAAGGCACAGGATCAGTTTAATTGCCGGCTGGAGCAGCATCGGCGGCAACTTCCTAATAGCTCTGCTAAAATTAATTTTTGGGCTGCTCACCAACAGTATTGCCCTTATGGCCGATGCAGCTCACAGCTTCTCCGATATTTTATCTTCCCTTATTGTGCTGATCGGTTTTTCTTTCGCTAAAAAAGAGCCCGACAGTGAACACCCGCACGGCCATGGCCGCTCTGAATACCTGGCCGGGTTAATTATCGCTTTTATGCTAATTGGTCTGAGCGGCGCCTTCATCTATAATGCTTACCTCAGATATATCGATAATACTCCTGTCAGCGCAAGTATAGTTGCTGTAGTTGCTGTATTAATTTCTATATTAATCAAGGAATTCCTTTATAACTTTTCTGCCCGGATTAGCACATTGATCGAATCAGATACAATTGAAGGAGATGCCTGGCACCACCGCAGTGACTCACTTTCATCTGCCCTGGTACTGTTTGCCTTAACAGGAAGTTTCTTTGGGTTATATAACCTCGATGCCGTATTGGGGTTTGCTATTGCCCTGTTCATTCTTTACGCCGGATTAAAAATCGCCCGGAACTCATGCAGCAGGCTTTTGGGGACTGCTCCCAATCAAGATCTCGAGGAAGGAGTTATAAATAGAGCCAGGGAAATAAACGGAGTTATCGATGTACACAACCTTAAGGTCCACGACTACGGCTCCTGGAAAGTGATGACAATGCACATAGAAGTCAATGGGGATTTGAATTTGGACAAAGCTCACGATATAGCTCACAGGGTAGAAGAACATGTTAGCGAAAAATACCACTGCGATACAATTGTCCACTTAGACCCCTGCTGAATTAAATAGCCGCTCACGGCGGCCTATACTAAATACCTCAGCCACCTCCGCCGAAACCGATGCTCTGAACTACCCCACCTTCAACTAAAACAGGAACTTTGTCAACTTTATATTGCTCACGGACCCTTTTAAGCGCCTCTGAATCGGCGCTTACATTGTAAAGTTTGAATTCAACCCCTTTTTTCTTTAAATCCGCAAGCTGCTTTTCACAATAGGGACAACCGTCTTTAACATACACTTCCAGCATTTGCGCACCTCCTGCTTTTATTAAGGTTACTTTACAGCGACAGCTTATAAAAAAGGTTTATTAATCATATTACCCGGTCAGCCATTACAAGGCTGTGGATTAAACTGCCTGAAGTGATATCCCTGCTCGCAGGTCCTTCAGGCAGTAATTGCAACTTCTGAGCAGGCAATTATATTATAGGTATTAATTTAGGGGTAAGCAATACTTATAACTACACCGGCAGCAGTTGCCGGCATGCTTGACTTTAGCGCTCCCCTTGATTATAATGCATCCATGATGGGAACATGGTTTGCGAAAAAGAACACTCACGGGAAATGCTTTTCCGTGAGTGATTTATTTTACTGGAGGGACTCAATTTATGCGCATTGCACTGGCCCAGCTAAACCCCACCATCGGAGCCCTGGAGGATAACCTGAAAAAAATAACCGGGTATTATCAGAAAGCACTGGAAAATCAGGCAGGTTTAGTGGTTTTTACAGAACTGGCATTGATCGGATATCCTCCCCAGGACCTGTTGACTTACCGGCACTTTTTAGATAAAGAAAGAAAGCTGATTGTTAATGAACTGGCCCCTTTAACCGCTAAAAATAAAACCCCAATAATAATCGGCGCCACTCACCAAGATAATGATAGGCTTTATAACGCAGCCTTGCTGCTTGAAGAAGGGGAAATAAAATCGCTCCACTTAAAAACACTTTTGCCATTCTTTGATGTATTTGATGAAGAAAGGTATTTCACGAGGCACTACGACCGTGATATCGAAATTCTTGATGGGCTACCCACTGCAGTTACAGTTTGTGAAGACATTTGGAACGACCGTGATTACTTTCCCGTACCGATTTACGATTCCGATCCGTTAGAAGGTCTTTTTGCCAGGGGAGCCAGGCTCTTGCTAAACCTTTCCGCCTCTCCCTACCACCTGGGTAAACATGCCCTGCGGGAAGAAATGCTGCCCTTTTTGGCCAGAAAATACGATACCGCTGTTATTTACTTAAACCAGGTAGGCGCTAACGACGAACTTGTTTTTGACGGTTCCAGCCTGGTTTATAACAGCAGGGGTGAGCTGCTTTACCGGTCCCCGGCTGATAAAGAAGACCTTTTTTACGTTGACACAGATGAGCTTTACAAGCCGGCTAAAAATGTTATTCCTCCTGATAGAGATGATATCGGCACCGTTAATCAACTTTTAAAACTGGGCACAAAAGATTTCCTCAAAAAAACCGGCTTCGAAAAAGCAGCCCTCGGTTTAAGCGGGGGAATTGATTCGGCAGTAGTGGCCGCTATAGCAGCTGATGCACTGGGACCGGAAAATGTGCTGGGTGTGCTCATGCCTTCTCCCTATTCAACCGATCACAGCATAAAAGATGCCGTAGCCCTGGCCGAAAACCTGGGTATAAAGTATCGAACAATTGAAATCTACGAGCCTTATTACGCTTTTACAGGTATTCTAAACGAAGAAAAAACCCCTATTTTAGATTTGGCCGAGGAAAACCTTCAGGCGCGCCTGCGCGGCAATATAATGATGCATATCGCCAACCGGGAAAAATATATGATCCTGGTGACCGGAAACAAATCAGAGCTGGCAGTCAGCTACTGCACTCTCTATGGAGATATGGCCGGTGGGCTGGCAATGCTTTCCGACATCCCTAAGATGAAAGTTTACGAACTGGCACGTTATATAAATGAATCCGGGGGGAAAGAAATAATCCCGCAAAATATAATTAACAAGCCTCCTTCAGCGGAGCTTCGTCCCGACCAAAAAGATGAAGATTCCCTTCCCCCTTATCATATACTTGACCCCATTCTGAAAATGTACCTGGAGGAAACCCTTTCCCCGGAAAAAATTATCGCCGAAGGTTATGAACGGGAAACTGTTGAAAAAGTAGTGAGGATGGTTGACGCTTCCGAATTTAAAAGAAAACAGGCGGCCCCGGGTTTACGGTTTACCCCCAACTCCTTCGGCCGGGGCAGGCGCATGCCTGTTGCCCGCGGCTATCAGCACTGGTAAATTAAATTTGGTGGGATTAACATGAACAAGACAAAAGACAACTTAAACCCTTCCGATAGTTATGATGTCATCGTTGTCGGTGGCGGACATGCCGGCTGTGAAGCAGCCCTCGCTGCATCACGCCTTGGCTGCCGCACCTTGTTGCTGAGTTTAAACCTGGATATGGTTGCTTACATGGCCTGTAACCCTTCTTTGGGTGGACCGGGTAAAGGACACCTGGTAAAAGAAATCGATGCCCTGGGTGGGGAAATGCCCCGTGTTGCCGATCAAAATACCTTGCAGGTGCGGACACTCAACACCGGTAAAGGTCCGGCTGTTCAAGCAATGCGTGCACAAATCCATAAATGGAACTACCAGCGCACCATGCGTTTGGCCCTGGAACAGCAAAACAATCTAACTGTTCGCGAAGATATGGCCGAAAAAGTTGAAACGGACGAAAGTGGAATAAAGGGTATCCGCGGCCGCAGCAGCGCTTTTTATCCCGCCAAAGCAGTAGTTATATGCAGCGGAGTATACCTTTCTGCCAGGCTCTTTCTTGGCGATCACCGGTATGATGCCGCCCCGGGCAGCTTAACCCCTTCGAAAAACCTGGCTAACTGCTTAAAGGAGCTGGGCCTTACCCTGGAGCGGTTTAAAACGGACACCCCACCCCGTGTTTACCGCCGCAGCATTGATTTTACGAACTTAAATCCCGTTTACGGAGATCCCGATGCTCCGGGCTTTTCTATAGTTACTCAAAAAGCACCCGATCAGCAAATTCCCTGTTGGATGACACATACCAACCCGAAAACACACGAGATCATTAAAAATAACTTTTCACAGGCCCCCTTATACAGCGGATTAATTAAGGGCTCGGGGCCCCGCTATTGTCCCTCGATTGAAGATAAAATATACCGTTTTACCGATCGCGACCGTCATCCAATTTTTATCGAACCCGAAGGAACCGATACAGATGAAGTTTACCTGCAGGGTATTTCCACGGGGCTGCCCCCGGATATCCAAACAAAATTCTTGCGGACAATTGAAGGACTGGAAAACGTAGAGATAATGAGGCCTGCTTATGCAATCGAATACGATTTCGCACCACCCACCCAGCTGAAGGTTTCTCTTGAAACCAAGGCCGTCCCCGGGCTTTTCCTGGCCGGACAGGTCAACGGGACCACCGGCTATGAAGAGGCCGGAGCCCAGGGGCTAATTGCCGGGATTAATGCCGCCATGTACATTGAAAATCATGAACCCCTGGTTTTAAAACGCAGCGAAGCTTACATCGGGGTGATGATTGACGACCTTGTTACCAGGGGAGTGATGGAGCCGTACCGAATTTTTACATCCAGGGGAGAGTACCGCTTACTGTTAAGGCAGGATAATGCCGATCTGAGGCTGACAGAAAAAAGCCGGGAGATCGGGTTGATCGATGAAATCCGCTACCAAAAGCACCTGGTTAAAAAAGTTTTTATCGAAACTGAATTGGCACGCCTGGAAAAAACAAAATACAATCCCGGCGGACCGATCGAGGATTTCTTGAGCAACCATAATTCATCATTACCGAAACAGCCGATAAGCGCACTGGAGCTGCTTCGCAGGCCGGAAATTAACTATCCGGCCTACCTGGTGTGGGAAAATAAAAAAGTCCCCGATTTGCCCCGGGGGACTTTAAGGGAATTAGAGAATCAAATAAAATATGCCGGCTACATTGCCAAACAGGGCATGGCCATTGAAAAAACTTCCCGGATGCAGGATAAAAAAATTCCGGAAGACTTTGATTACAGGAGAGCAAAGCATTTATCTACAGAAGCACGCCAAAAGCTGGAAAAAATCCGCCCGGACACAATCGGGCAGGCTTCTCGCATGGAAGGAGTTACCCCGGCAGACCTGTCGGTTTTACTGCTTTACCTGGAGCGACCGGAAGCATTGGGCCAGGCTAATAATAATTATAAACAAACTAAAGAAAATGAAATCGAAGAAAACTGAAACTTGAATTTAAACCACTTTAATGGTATAAAGTATTCGAACCAATAAATTATAAATGAAATACCTGCTCTGACATGCTGCATTTTGAAGCGGTGACAGCTCATCGCGAGCAATGACTCCCGTCCAAAACGCAGCACGGCCGGGCAGCAATTGAATAATTAAAACCCCGGAAGTACGGCAATAAAATAACAAATTATTGATGTTTGTGATTAAAATCTCATGGGAAGGATTTGAGGCAAAACTATGCTCAAAGTTGTTGATAGGACCCTGGAAATTCTGGAGCACATCTGTTCCAGTAGCAAAAAGGAATTTACCCTGGCTGAACTTAGCGAAGAATTTAATATAAATAAAACTGTTATGTATCGTTCGTTAAGAGTGCTTACCGAAAGAGGATACCTGAGACAGCTGAATAACCGGGGTTCTTACTCAATCGGGTTAAAGCTTATGGAGCTAGGTTCCCAGGCTAACAAAAAACTCGATATCTTGCAGGAAGTTGTTCCCTACATGAAAAAGATGTCTGAAGAATTCAAGGAGACAATCAGCCTGGGCATTTTAAAAAATCAAGAGGTTGTCTACATATATAAAATTGACAGCCCCCATTTTCTTAAAACTGATTTGCAGGTCGGAGCGAGCGTGCCCTCGTACTGTTCAGCCCTTGGAAAAGCAATCCTGGCCTCGTTGTCAAGAGACCAGGTAGACAGTATCCTTGAGGGAGAAAACCATTTTCCCCGCTATACAAAGAATACTATAACCACTTATGACGATCTAATTAATGAGCTGGAAAATATTAAAGAGCAGGGGTATGCTGTTGACAACGAGGAATACATAACCGGCATTACCTGTATAGCCGCTCCCATATTTAGCCAGGACGGCACTCCCACCTGTGCTATCAGCGTTTCAGGCCCGAGCACCAGGATAAGAGGACAAGAAATGGAAGATATAATCGAACATCTTAAAACCATAAGCCCAATTTTAACTATTTAAATCTTGTAAGTTATACAGATCCTGTAACAAACAAGATCACTTCAGGTTAAGGGTTTGCCTTGCCTCATCTGGTGAAGCCACCGGGCGCTGGTGAATCCTGGCCACTTCTGCAATCCTTTCTACAAGCCTTGCATTGCTCTCAGCCAGAACTCCTTTTTCATAATAGATATTATCCTCAAATCCTACCCGCACATGTCCTCCCATCAAGATGGCAGCTGTGCCGAGGGTAAGTTCGTGGCGCCCGATCCCGGCCACAGTCCAGGTTGAGTCTTTAGGAATACTTTCAACGAGGAATACCAGTTCACGGATGCCGGCACTGATGCCACCGGGTACGCCCATCACGAAATCAAAGTGCAGAGGCTCATTTAACAGGCCCTTTCTGACCAGGTGCCGGGCACCGGCAATCATTCCGGCATCAAAAACTTCAACCTCCGGCTTAACTCCTTTTTCCTGCATCATTCCGGCCAACTCCTCGACCAGGGGCATGGGGTTGGAAAATACTTCTTTGCCAAAATTTACTGTTCCGGTAGTCAAACTGGCCATCTCAGGATTGAGGGATAGTGGCGCCGCCCGCTCGGCGGCGCTCATCCCGACCGCTCCCCCGGTCGAAACCTGCAGGATAGCAGAACAGCGTGATTTAATTTTTTCCATTACCTCTCCGAATATTTCTGCCGACTGTGTGGGATTGCCTTCCCTGTCCCGGACATGAAGGTGAATAATCGAAGCCCCGGCATGGCAAGCTTCTACTGCGGCATCAGCTATCTCTTCCGGGGTTACCGGCAAATTGGGGTTATCATCGCGACTTGTTTCCGCCCCGGTTAAAGCGGCGGTAATAATTAATTT